>CAJCHQ010000803.1 GCA_903970295.1 Bryobacterales bacterium | reverse complement strand
GATCACGGTAATCGAAGCCAGTCTGCAAACTGTTGAAGAGATGCGGCGAGACAACGAGGATCCGAGTGAAGTTTTAGAAGTGATCGCTCGTGCGAGCGCCCGCATGAAAGATCTGGCCGGAAATTTGATGATGTTGGCGCGCATGGAAAGCCCTGAGCTGATGTCTCCTAAAGTGCCATTACAAGCCAGAGACATCGTTCTACCGCTGGTGCAGGAATTTGCCGAATTAGCCAAACAAAAACAAATTCATTTGGTTTGCAATCCGGTGCCCCCCTTGCAATTGCTCGGTCATGCCGAATCACTGTCGCGAATGCTGTCTAATCTCATGAACAATGCTCTGCGCTATACAGAGACCGGTGGGACCGTGACGGTCTCGGTCGCCAGAGCTGAAGAAAATATTGCTTTCACTGTTGAAGACACGGGCATTGGCATTCCCAACGAAAATCTCGAGCACATCTTCGAACGTTTCTATCGTGTCGATAAATCTCGCTCACGCGCGGCTGGTGGTTCGGGTCTCGGTCTTTCGATTGTCAAAGCAATCGTCGACATGCACAAAGGCACTGTACATGTCGAAAGCACAGTCGGCAAAGGCAGCCGCTTCACGGTCCTGGTGCCGATTTCTTATGTGAGCTAAGAAATTTAGCTTTATTTCTTCTCGTTCAAAGATTTGATTTTTGCAGCAAAGTCATCTGTTCCGGAGGGCGCGCCCGTTGAATTCTCCAGCACTTTTTGATTGGCATCGAGATAAACAAGTGTCGGGTAAGAGCTGACATTGTATTTCTTAGCCAGGTCAACCGAAGCTTCAGCATCTACTTTGACAAACTGAATATCTTTAAACTGACTCTTGGTGTCATCAAAGACGGGTTGAAAAATCGCGCAATTTCGATCCCAGCTTGTCACGAACGCATAGATTGTTTTCACTTTAGATGCGCCGGCGGCAGCTCCTGCTGACGAGGCCACTTTAGCCATGGGCTTATCTGTCTTATCGCCTTTAGAAGCCGGCGCAGGCTGCGCTTCGCTGGCATTGCCGGCTACCGACGTGCTGTATTTGCCGAGATGGGCGAGGCCAGCAGAGGCTAAACTTTTCAATTGCGAATCGCCATGCTCACTGACCCAACTGTACTCATTCTTGGCGTCGGTGATTTGCCCCATGCTTTGCTTGCAGAGCCCAGCGTAGTAATGAACGATCGGGCTGTTGGGATACTGTTTTTCGAGTTGATCGAATTTTTGCAAAGCGATAGCGTAGTGACCGCTCTTATAATCGGTCATCGCCTCTTGCATAAGAGGCGGGGCAGGCGGGGCAGCCGTGGCAGGCACGGTGCATAAGAGCCATGCCGAGGAAAAAGCTAGAAAGCTGGCTTTGCAGAGCATATGATTATCCTTCCTTCGATTTCACTCAGCTATATACCCACAGATTTGCCGACTCGATAATTGCCGCGATCGAAGTGCTTGCCGGCTTATTGAACGAGCTGAACGAGCTGTCGAGCAACATTCGAGAAAATCGCATTCAATTCGGCCGCTTTGGTTGTCTGAGAAAATGTAGCGCCGTTCCCGGACAAAGCGGCGATTCCGGTTGTGCCAGCGGCGTTGGTCAACACTGTGGTCTGGTCGCCTTGCAACGTCGGAGTCAAGCACAGGCCGATGGTGTAGATAGGAATACCGCAACTTGCGGCAAAGGTAGCTTCTTGCTGAGATTTCGGATCGCTTGTGCCAGAGTCTCCGCCTTCAGTCGGCAATCCGTCGGTAAAAAGAACGATTGCTCTGGTCGCTCCCGTTCGGCCTAGGGATTGGGCGGACCTGCCACCCGGAGTGGTCTTGGGGTCTGTAGTTTTCGAGCCCAGTTCCATCGACAGAGCCATATCGATTGCGTCTTCGATATTTGTGCCGCCCACCGCCATAACGGAGCTGATATTGAAGGTGCTGGCTGTTGTGTTAGTGGTGAATAGGGCGCCATTCACACTGGTCACAGGGGCTGGCGACGCTGTCGAGTAATTGTTGTTAGCAGTCCCTGGAGTTGGATTGAGCGGGATCGTCGGATTGGGCGGCCAGATTGGCTCGGGCGGATACGGGCTGGTGGCTGGACTGCTAGACAGCGTGGTCAATGCAGGCTCGCTGGTGCCACTGACGTAATAGTTATTGTTGGTGGGCGAGGCAAGAGTACCGGCGTTGGTGCTGAAAGTGACCAATCCGAAGTGGACGTCGGCGTCGTTGTTGAGAATGGCAAAAAAGTTCTGGGCGGCGACGATGGCGTCACCAATCGGGTGCCTGAGCGGAACGCTCACGTTAGTATCCGGGAAACCAGTCTGGGCAGACATTGCCGCCTGATAGTAGGCCTGAAAATATCCGACCTTTGGCGTGATGCCCCAGGCCAGATAAGGCACACCGGCAGCAGTGGCAGTGGCGACGCTCTCTAAATTGCCGCGGGCGGCCTCCACCAAAACCCCCAGTCCTTTGCCATTGCCGGTCTCGGCAGGAAAATTGAAGCCATTGACAGTGACTCCCTGTGATTGAGTGGCTGTGCCATCGAGGTTGACGACACAATCTGTGTAATTTTGACCCAGCTTGGCCAAGGTCGCCACGGTTGACGGAGCGATTGCTCCAGTATGCTTGCCGTGGCCAGTGGCGTTGAAAGTCCAGTTACCGTCGCCACTGCCGGAAGCATCCAACTGCATCGGATAGGTGGCATTGATCGGAGTGCCGGTCGCACTGGTGCAGCTTTGTATGGTGTACAGCGGTCCCTGCACCCCGGCTCCAGCCAAGGCATAGCTATTAGTGGCACCCTGTGTCAAGGTGTTGGATCGATTGACGAGGCTGACATTAGTGAAGTCATCCATCGATGCCGAAATGTCGAAGCACAAGACGACGTCTATTTGTGGCAGACCACCATCCGATTGGCGCTGGACCAGATAAGGTCCGGGCATGATGTTTATGAATTTGGAGAAAACGGGGACGAAACCAAAGCAGCCAAATATCCGCACTATTTTGCCATTCGTGGCACCATAAGCGACTGGAGACATGGTAATTGGATCCAGAAACTGAAAATAGACCTGAGCTTGATTGGCAACGGGTGTGAAAGTTGGATTCGCAGTTCCGTAGGTATAAGCAGGTGTGGTGGTAAGCGGCACCCCGAGAATGCTGTTTTGCTGGAACATCCAGAACGCCTGATTCATAGCGTTAGTCTGAGTCGTACTTGCACTTGTGCTGCTCGAAGAGGTGGTCGAGCAAGCAGCGGCCAAGGCCGCCGAATCTAGACAAGCTTTCAATTGTTGCTGACAGAGATTGTATTGCACCATCTCATAGCCAAACATCGAAAGAGGCATAATCACAAACACAGCAATTATCGCAATCAAAGCCGAGATAGCCAGACCGCTCTGAGAGCGCATACAAGCCGATCTGGAATATTTCTTCTTTGGCATTTTTCTTTTTTCCATTAATTGCTTGTATAGAATTTTTCTTTGACAATCGGAAAGGTGTACTGGCGTGAGATCGTCAGATAGCCGCTGCTGTTGGCAAAGACACCCAGGTTGACACCAAAGAAACCGATGTTCACAGGCAAACGATTGTTTTCCTGGCACGTGACCGTGACATAAGGCGATTGATTAGAATTGGTGGGAGCCACCCCGCCGAAATCTTGATAGACGAAATAGGGTGATGCTGTTGAAATAAGCGTCGGTTGTTGCACGAAGCTGCCATCAGTATGATGAACCGAGAGTTGCGACTGAGCGGCTTGAATCGCTGTCGCTAAAGTTTGTTGCGATCCGGCTGCCCGCGCTGCATCACGCGTGGTGCTATCGAGAAAAGAATAGCCCAGAGACAATATTGTTATGTCAACGCCAAGCGCGGCAGCCACAATCACAAGAAACGCAGCGATCGTTACTTCCAGTGCGCTAATGCCCCGATTATTTATCCTGGCGCTGGCGCAATGACTTCGCAAAAAAAGATTAGTCATGAACAATTTCACCGTTGCGTCTCAGCTTTACTGATTAAGATTGGAAGTATTCTCGAAATAGCAATCGGAACGTACACTCGTCACAATTGGCGCATTGAAACCAGGGATAGTGCCGAGCAAACTAGCGCCTGGAAACAACGGCTGCACACTGCCCAAAACAACAACCTCGCAATTGTAGGTATTGCTTGTCGGGTTAGCCGGCGCCGACAACACTAGATTGGCGCCAGGTGTGGTCACCTGACTGCTCGAGCCAGCCAGCGGGCAGACTTTGATATATGTGTTCACCGAAGTAATCGTGACTGAGTTGCCGCCGATGTTTGCAACCGAGGCTTTAGCGACTTTGGCAGCAACGTCCACAGCAGATAATTGCGTCGCCGATGTATCAGTCAAAAATGTTTTAGCGAGAGCAGCCTGCTCAGCCGCTAGCTTTGTAGCATTGAGCAGGAAAAGGTATCTCATACCGAGCACTCCGAAAGCCATAAAAGGGAAAACAATCATCCCCAAAGCCAGCAGCAACGTCGGCCCGAATTCAGCAATCGTGTGCCCTTTCTGTTCTCTCACGGCTCTTACTCGGAATATGACTCTCCAATTCGCACCCCTGCTATCGCCCACTCTTACAGGATTAGACGTTAGCGATCTGCGCTCGAAGAGATACCTGGGGATCGATCAGCGGATCGCCACACAAATCCGCTCTTATTAGAAATGCCCGCTTTTCGCAGAAAATATTCGCAGCGTCGATATACAGGTATTGACCTATACAAAATACGGGTAAAAAAGAAGGGATGCGCCTTCGAGACATTCGGTTTTCACAGAAATTTCACATCGATGTGAGATAGCACTTAAGAGTTGCCAGTCCAGATGAGCGAAAACGAAAATAAAAAAGCCTCAAAAAAACAAGCGCAGTCGCCGAAGGTCAATCAGCGCGGGAAGAAGGGCAAGAAAAACAAAAACAGTTTTACTCAAGCAATACAGCCTGAAACACTGAAATCCGCTCAGTCGGACGCAACAGAAATAGACCAGCCGGCCGACTCTGTTATCGAGGTCGCTTCAAACGAGGAAGAAGCAGTTAGGACACCGGCCGAAATATTGGAATCGCTGCGGGCTTCCCAAGCAAATTCGCCAAAGCCGACACGCGAGCCAGCCGCTGCACCAAATAAGGTGCCAACTCAATTGAAAATTGCCGGCTCGTACCCTGGCGTGCATATTCATCAACCAGGAACAGGGAAAATATCGGGTTCAGGCTCGCCTTCGAGAGCAGACTTCGACGCCTTAGAAATTTTGCCCGGCAGTGAGACCAACACTTCACTCGAGGAACTCAATCGCGAAATCAAAGCGAGCGAAGACGACATCCAGAATTGGGTACCACAAAATGAAGCAGGCTCCGCTTCAGAACCCGAAGATGCTGACCAAAAGCCGATCGAGATCGGTAATATATCGGCACTTGCTGACATCGGTGAAGCAACTGCAGCAGGCGCGTTCAACGAGCCAAGCACAGTCGAAGAAAAAGCTTCGCTTGAGAGCGACCCTCGAGCCGAATCAACAGCTCTGAGCGTGATCGCTAACCAGCCCTCTGCCGAAAACCCTGTTGCCGGGTCTGCGCCCTCCCCCAAAACACCGATTGAATTGCCGAAGTCAGTCCCTCATTTGCTCAGACGAACTGGTACATTCGCTGCCGCAACTGCGCCCGGAGACAACTCGAAGCCAGCTTCAGGAGAGGCGAATAACTCGCAATCAGGCCGCCACAACCAGACGCTGACACGCATTGAATTTAGTGCCGGACTGATCCATCAGCAAGAAAGCATTGGGTCGATGCAATCACCAGTCGAAGAGATGAAGAAAAACATCAATTCGCAAAAAGACAGCGTTAAGTTCAATTTTGCCACGGTGAAAGAGCTTTGCCGAACGCATCCGCTTGTAAGCAGTATCGGTGCGGCATCAGCAATCTTCCTTTTGGCTTCATGTGGCGCACTCAGTCAGGGATTGTCGAAAACATTCATTCATTCAGGTTTAGCCCAAATCAAAGCTCAACATTATCAGGAAGCAATCCCGGATTTCGATCGAGCGATTTTTCTCCGGCAAGATTCTATCGATGCCTACCTGGATCGCGGCGATTGCTATTTTGCTTTGGGTGATTTCGATAAAGCCTTTCTGGATTTCAATAATGTTCTAAGACTTTCGCCAAGGAACTCTCGAGCTCTAGAAAAAAGAGCAGCCACCAACCTGGAATTAGGCAAAAATGAGGAGGCCATTTCCGACTATCTGCAACTAGATGGGCTGCCGGAAAGCGAGTGGAAACAAAGCGCTGAGAGCCTGACAAACCTGGGCGCGGCCTACTTTGCTTTGGAAGAATATGGCAAAGCTCTCGAACAATTCAACCAATGCATCACCCTTTTTCCCGCTAATGTCAGCGCTTACCTCAAGAGAGCAAGATGTTATGAGGGCTTGAAGCAATATGACAAAGCAGCGCAAGACTACAACCAAGCGCTCAAACTCGAACCAAACAACGTCAAGGCTCTCGTCAACAGAGCGCGTTGCTTTCAGAGCATGCACAATTTTACAGATGATTTGCCTTATCTGAACAGAGCACTAGCACTGCAGCCTAGAAATGCAGGTGCTAATAAATATCTCGGTATTCATTATGCCCGCCTGCAGGACCCGGCGAAAGCCTTGCCGGCACTGGATAAAGCAATCGGCACAAACGGCAGCGATGCTGAAACATATCAGGAACGAGCAACATTACTAGCAGATAAAGGGGATGTCGTCAAAGCCCTGACTGATTTGCAAAGTATGGCCAAATTGCCTGGTTTCGATGCAGACGCCAAATACTATCTGGGCATGGCTAAACTGCATATGGCGAGCGGCAATTTCGCCGGAGCTGTCAATGACTTCAATCATTTGATCACAGATGATCCAGACCACAAAACAGAGTATCTTCTCAAACGGGCAGAGAGCTTTGCCAGCTTGCACGATTACAAAAAAGCGCTCGCAGATTGCTCTTTACTGCTACAAGAAAAACCCAACGACGTCCAGGCAGCAATCAGTCACGGTCGCTACAGCCTACTCGCTGGAAACAAAATGACGGCAGTAGAAGATTATTGCAAAGCACTCAAGCTCGATCCACGCAATGCCGAAGCTTATCTGGCTAGAGGCAATGCCTATTTGCAGCTCAAACAGGCTTCCAGCGCCGCCGATGATTTCAAGCATGCACTGGCAATAGACCCCACTTCGAAAGCGGCAAAAGAAAAGCTAGCTGCTTCGATTTCGCAAATGAACCAGATTGCAGGCAGTGCCGTCAAACCGATTGCAACCAACCAAAGCAAAAAGCCTACAGTCAGCAAAGCCGCCCTGGACGAAATTGCCACCATGGATGCTACTACACTGATGCAGAAAGGTTACGCTGCATTGAAAAAGGGAGACAACGACTACGCGCTGGCAGCTTTAAGCAGAGCGGTGGCGCAAAAGCCAAACGATCCGAATGCTCGCCAATATCTGTTTTATACGCTCAGCGCCAATGGCGATGCTGACGCCGCCGTTGAACAGTGGAGTGCGCTCGAGAAGCTGGGAGTGCAGGATCTGGAAAGCGATCTAAAATGCGCGCAGGCAATTTCGAAGTGCGGCAACAAATCGATAGGCGCAGGCTCATGGGAGCATATGATCACGAAATACTCCAACGATGCCGGCGCCTTGATCCGCATTGCTAGAACTTGTGCCGCCAGCGACTATGCCGATAAGGCGATTGAGGCGTGCGATAAGGGTCTGGAGCACGCGAGCGACTTGACCCAGATTCGTGAGTTGAACACAATGCGCATAAGGTTGTCCGCTGACGGCAAACCTGGTTCGGCGCCATCGGCACCAGCAACTTCGGGCAAATACGTGGGGCGTTGAGCGCGCTTTCTGCGCTATTTTTTTGCTTCCGCCAACGCCGCCGCTAAGACTGCAGCATTAGCGAAATCCTCGTAAGAACAACCGCGCGAAACATCATTTATAGGTTGATTCAATCCCTGCAGAATCGGTCCGGTCGCTCGGGCTCGCCCGAGCCGTTCAGTGATCTTGTAGGCGATATTGCCGGAGTTCAAATCCGGGAATATGAACACGTTGGCACCTTTGTCGACAAACGCGCTCTCCGGCGCTTTCCTTCTCGCCACCTCAGGCAGAAGTGCCGTATCGAATTGAATCTCACCGTCAATGATGCAATCACCGCAATCTTTCTTAGCCAATCGTGTTGCTTCTTTGATTCTATCGACTTCCGCTCCCTTGGCACTACCATGCGTGGAGAAAGAAAGGAAGGCTATACGCGGCTCTTCTCCGAAAGACCGCACAGTTTGCGCGGTGGCGTGGGCGATATCACAAAGTGTCTGAGCATCAGGTTGAATATTCACCGAACAGTCAGCAAAAAACAAGAGTCTCTCCGGCCACTCCAAGACGAAAAGTGACGAGGCGCGCCGGAAACCTTTTTTCAGCTTGATGATTTCGAATGCTGGAATAAACGGTTTAGTCTCGCTGTTCAGCCCGGAGACCATGCCGTCAGCTGACCCTTTTCTGACCATGAGAGCACCGAAATAGTGCGGCAATTGCACCTTTTTTTTGGCCTCTTCGCGAGTGATGCCTTTGTGTTTGCGCAGCTCGTAATAACTGTCGACGTAGTCTTCGAATTCTTCGTCCGCGTGTGGGTCATGAATCTGAATATCACCGATATCCAATTTGAATTCCTGGGCTTTGTTTTCAATTTCAGAGCCTTTGCCAAGCAAAATCGGCTCCGCCCACTCCTCATCTCGCAAGAGTACGGCTGCCCGCATCACGCGCTCTTCCAAACCTTCCGGAAGCACCACCCGCATACCCTGCTTATGCACTCTTTTTCGCATCAAATCCAAAAACATAATCACCTCGAGAACAAAAAATATAAATATAAAAATCGGAATCTAATGAGGCAAGACTTGCCGCACGCGGGCCACATCGTTCGTGCTCAAATGTGGTTTAGCCCGATCTAGAGCACTGAAATACATGACGTCATTGACGTTGGGGCTGTGGCCAAGTCCCAGAGCATGTCCCAGTTCATGCAATGTCACGTTGTAAAACATGGGCTTGCTGACGGGTGTTTTGTCTCGATCCATTGTCAACAAATGGAGAGTACAACATGTTGTACCGTACTTGTTGCGCCCGAAAAGTGTTTCACCAGCAGCGAAACTCATCTTGAATTTAGAATAGTCGTCAGTCCAATCGCAAATGATGTTAGCTTCACTCGGATCGTCGCAGATTACGAAACTTGCTTTGCCGCTAGAAGCTGATGCCCACTCAGCCCAGGCTTGTTCGATCAAAGAAGAGAATGTGTTGTTCCCGCCGCTACCGCCAGAGGCCGTCCACACGGTACGTCCTTTCAAACGATCGTTAACGTAGACTTTCAGTGGCATATCATTGACCGTCCACAATTCTTGGTCGTTGCCACTGCGACCAGCGGCTGAAGAGGCACCGGCCTTGGTATTGGCAAAATCTTTCTCGTAATACTTAGCGGCGTCGGCCATCTGATGCTGATATTTGCTATTGGGGAATTTTTGTACGAACTCTTTTTGTATTTTCAAATCAGCATCCAGATTTCCTTGTTCGATGTAAGCAGAATGCAACAAAAGATAGACCTGTTCATCCGGCTGCGCCTGTCGGGCCTTCTCCCAGGCAACCGCCGCTTCTTTCCATTTGCCCTGTTTGGCTAGAGCACTGCCCATTACCATGTTCAAACGCCTGTGTTCACCGGGAAACTGTTTTCCACACAGCTCGTAGACTTTCTGAGCGCCGGCAGGATCATTCAAATCCATATGAGCTTGACCGAGGCCGATCCAGGCTTTGTAAGATCGGGCGTCCAGTTGCACTGCTCGCTGGAACCCCTGGAAGGCTGCTCTGGGATCTTTCGCATTCGCACCCATGACACCAAGATTATAGGCGGATACAAATGAGGTCGGATCAAGCTTACAGGCTTGCTGCATGCTAGCGACCGCTTCAGCGTGACGTCCAGCCTGGTCCAGCCGCACGGCTGTATCATAAGCCTGACGAGACTCCGCCGTTTCTTGCGCGTTGGCACTCACCCAGGAACAGGCAACCATGCAAAAACAGATCATGCCCATAAGAACAGCCGAGACTCTCGCCTCAGTATCGCTTGCCCGCACATGAACTCCTATGTGAACACTGCCAATCTTTCAAACATCATAAAGCGCCGAATGAATTTTGGCATACCGTGGCATAAGGGTGAGATAACTGGACGGTGGGAGATTTAAAGTGGAGAGCAAATTTACAAAAGGGGCTAAGCCGGCAGGCGGAGACGACGAGTTTGAAAATGCCTGGTTCAGTCAGTTCCCGGCCAAAACCGGTGAGAAAAAGATGAACCCGGTCGCTCAGAATATCGAAGACATCAAGCAGTTTGCTTATTCTGCCTTTGACATCCTGGACAAGAATGGCAATGGCTTCATCGAGTCCAAAGAATTGGTCGCAGCTCTCGAAGACCCGGCGGTCGGCATGCGCGAAAAATCGTTTATCACTTTCCTATTAACCAATCATGAAGACATCGCCGACTCCGTCAAAGAAGGTGGACCGCAGCAAGGCGATGGCATCTCACGACTGGATCTCGAATTATACTTCCGTCTGTTATTGGCTAAAGTGCAATAGTTGCTGGTCAAAGTGCAATAGCCTCCGGCCAAAATGCAATATCAGCACCACTGGCGATGTCACTCAGGTCGGCCATTGGTTGTTAGAAATTATTTCGCAGAAATTGAGCGTCCTGAATTTGGGATCGAATTTCGCAAGAACGTCGGCATTGACGTTACCAAAGGTTGTTTGCGGTTTATTTTTGTTGCCGTCATAAAATGCGCGCATAATGCCTTCTTTGAATTCAGGTCCGCGCGGATGGGCGGCAGCCACTGCTTCACGGCTTTGATTCGACACGGCATCAAAGCCCAGTCCCAGTACATCCATCTCGACACCGGCAGTGACCAGGGCGACTACTGGCTTCTTGTGCTGCGGGATTCCGGGTGTCGTGTGCAACGCCACCGCATCCCATACCATTTCGATTTCTTCGTTAGCAATCTTATATTGGCGTAAGAAATCTGCGGCGGCATTTGCCGAATCTACTTCAAATCTTTCGTGCTTCGTAGCGTATTTGGGCAGCAAGCCCATATCATGGAACATCGCTCCGATGTAGAGCAGCTCGATGTCGAATCTCAGATTTTTGCTCACCCCGACGAGCGCACCGAAGAAAAATACGCGCCTGGAATGATGATAAAGAAGATCGCTTTCCGCCTCTTTCACCAGTGCCGTTGCCTGTTTGCACATTGCACTGTCAGGAACCGCAATGCCGGCTATTGTTTCAGTCGTCCCAGACACTTCAACCATCTCAATTTAACTCCGCAAAACTCCCTACGCCCCCTCAGAAATCTAGCTAAAAAGCTCAGCGATCATACCAGCTATCTCACTGTGACCAGATTGAACATCTGCACCCATTTCCAGGCACATCGACAAGCCCAGCAGTTTGATTTTGTTGCTATACCGTTCGGCCAACGAGCCGTGCGGGTTAGAGGCAGCAAAAAGATTGACGGTCAAAAAGGGGCAGCAAAAAAGTGCCATCCTGATTTGCTCTTGCCAATCGCTAGGCAAAACAGCTGTATTTCTTAGCTCCTGCAACAGCGGCTTGAGCGCATGGGTAATCTTGGCGCTGAAAAATTTTTTCCGGATCTCACTCGGCCGGAAACTGTGCTCGACAAAAATCTCACTATCTTTTGCCTTGAATTCAATTTGACTTTCAGTGTCGACGGTGTCAGGAAAATACATCCAGCGAGCAAAGACATTATGAAACAGCGGTTTTACCAGATCCAGCAACGGGCTGTGCCGTCCGGCGAAAGCGGGGTCGAAATAGGCCAGGTGATGGCTGGGATAATCGACGAAAAGATTGCCGTTATGAGCGTCTCCGTGGCCGACCACAGAAATAGTTGTAGAATTTTTCTTGAGAACGAGTTTGGCTTGTTCAATCAGCTCACTCAGCGATTGTTTATACCGGACCGAATTGATCGTCCAGGACAAATTGGCTAATTCTTCGAAGGCAAATTCTTTTTCTTCAAGACGTACATTTTTTCCCTTGTAGAACAGATCGACGCGTCCACCTGCTGCTAAGCGATGCGAAAACAGCTGGTGGATAGGGGCACTGGACGTGTCGCTTGGGGTTGTTTGCAGGGTCCGCTTGTAACACTCGAAAACTTTACTGTCCAACTGCGCATTCATGTCCGCTAATTGGCATGCTTCACTTGTCATAACTCCAGTCTGCAGCAAGACATCTTCTGCTGTTTTGATTTCGTCAAAAAGCGTGGGCAGTGTGACGATTTCGTAGAGAGCAATTTGCTGCCCCGGCTGATGCTGAATCCGAGTCGGCTGTAGGACCGGGTAACCGGCGTCGCTCAACATCTGCGAATTATAGTAATCCGATAGTTGCTCATTTTCCTCGGTGTGAGTTTTGAAAAAATATCTGGCACCGGATGCTAATTCCACTATGCCATTGAGCGAGTTCAAAGATTCGGGCTTTGTGTTGATCCAGGCCGAGCACACAGAGCAATCGTAGTGATTTTGCAAGAACTGCAGCAAAGCAGCTTCTGCAGCGGCCTTATCGGCAAATTGCAGCTTCTGGATCGCGAGCAAAGTATTAGCCACGATACCTCATTTGTTGAGCGGGGCGATATCTTTGTCAAAGCGAATATCGACACTGCGCCTGTGCGCATCAAGTCCTTCGACTGTAGCAATCGTCTGCACAATGGGTTGCAATCTTTTCAAACCTTTCTTGCTTAATTGAGAATACTGCACGCGTTTCATGAATGTCCAAACCGCTACTGCTGATGTTTGCCTGGCCCAACCACTGGAAGGCAAAACGTGATTAATACCAGTAGCATAATCGCCGGTAGCAACCGGATTGTAATACCCGAGAAATGCCGATCCGGCGTGCTGAATCGATGAAAATGTCAGCTTCGGATCGGCAGTAAGAATTTCCAAATGCTCGGGAGCGTATTCGTTGGTGAATGCAATGGCTTGCTCCATCGAATCGGCAACGATGATCGCCGAGTAAGTTTTCAATGCTGTAGCGATATACTCGGTGCGTGAGAGCGACTGATATTGCTTTTCGATCGCAGCCCTGGTCAATTCTGCCAATTCTAGCGAATCAGTGACCAGCAGTCCGGCTGAATCAGGGCCGTGCTCGGCGCGTGCCAGAATATCGGCGGCGCAATACTGCGCTTTCTCCTGAATGTCGATATCGTGATCGGCAGTGTCATCGGCGAGAATAATCGCTTCGCTGGGACCGGCCGGCATATCGATGCCCACTTGCTCTTGGCAAAGAATTTTGGCCGCTGTCACGTAGGGGCTGCCTGGACCGGCGATCAGTTCGACCGGCTTAATTGTTTCAGTACCATAGGCCATGGCGGCGATCGCTTGTGCACCACCTAGTCTGTAGATCTCGGTCAATCCACATTCGTTGGCGGCGATAATGACTTCGAAGCCATGTCCGCGCGGGGATATGCACGATACGACGCGCTTGCAGCCGGCCAACTTGGCCGGCACCGCGAGAATTTGTTGCACAGTCGGGAAGGGATTTTTGCCGCCCGGCACATAGAGACCGACGTTATCAATGGCCGTCCATTTTTCTCCGACTGTGATGCCATCTTCTAACTCGGCTTCCCAGGCGGGAATGTGCAGTTTTTGAAGCGAATGAAAGCGCTTGGACAGACTGATTTGCTCTTTGATTTTTTCGATTACATGCTTATCTGTTTTCTTATAGGCTTCACGGATATCGTCGGCGCTGACGACTAAACGTTCTCGCGTAAAATTAGGGTCATCGAATTCACGGGTATAGTCGACCAGAGCTTCGTCGCCCCGCTCACGCACGGTGGCAATGATAGTTTCGACTTTACTCTTAACTTGAGAAATATCGGAGTTGGCGCGCATCTTCAGGCGAGCCAATTCGGACTTATCGATTGTCGCCAATTGATGGATGGCGATCATGTCCGTGTTTGTTTTAGTTTTCATCCGCCTGCTTTTCTCCTGCCTGCTAATTCGTTTTCGATATCCTTCCATTCTATGCCTTCGTCCACGGCCAGGATACTGACGAAATAGAGCAAATCGGCGATCTCCCAGCGCAAGTTCTCGCGCGATTCGTAATTAACCACTTCGAAAGCTTCCTCGTGAATTTTCTTGAGCAGCTTTTTACGATCCTGGAACATTTTGGTCGTGTAGGAGCCGTCCGGAAGTTCTTTTTTTCGGCTCTTCATCAATTCAAATAATGCTTCAAGCGAAAATTTTTGCGTACCGGTTGCCGTACCGAAGCAGCTGTAAGCATTGGTGTGGCAGGCACCATTGGTTTGCTTGACCGTGAAAATAAGGGCATCCCGATCGCAGTCGGTGCGACAGGAAATCAGCTCCTGAGCGTTTCCGGATGTTTTGCCTTTTTCCCACAACTGATTTCGAGAACGACTCCAATAAATACCTTTACCCTGGCGCAACGCCGCCTCCAGTGACGCAGCTGAACTGTATGCCAACATCAAAACCTGCCCGCACTCGTCTTGAGCAACAGTGGGAATCAAACCCTCACCGTTGAAGGTCAGACTCTGGACGACAGAATTAATCGGATCAACCAGGCCCTTGTATAAAGCCATTCCCACTTGCACGTCGATACCCAGCTTGGAAATTTCGATGATTTCAGCCTCACTGGCGATGCCACCGGCCACGGTGAGCGGGCTCTTGACCTTCTTCTGCAGCTCCTTCACCTGATCGAGCGGGATCCCTTTCAACCCACCCTCTTGCTCGACGAACGTGCAAAGAAAACCACCACAGTAATCACGCAAGCGCTCTACTCTTGCGCCTACAGTCTCGCCAGTGGTCGCTTGCCAGCCATGATCGGTAACTTCTCCATTGCGGTGATCAATTGCCACCATCACCATGTCGCGAGGGAATTTGCTGAGAAATTCAGGATTAGCCACTGTGCCAATGATTAGTTGGCGAGCGCCGGCTTTGAGCAAGCGGCGAGCAATTTCCTCGTTCCGCACTCCACCGCCAACGCGGGTATCAGCTACCGCGCAAATTTTCTCGATCAACTCAGTGTTGTTGCCCTGGCCCATTGCCGCATCTAGATCGATGACAGCCACTTCTCCGAAGCGGTTGAATTCTTTCGCCAAATCGATTGGATCGCGGGCACTTTCAATAACCAGCTCTTTACCCTGGCGCAGTTGCACGGCTTTGCCGTTCATGATGTCGATGCTGCCGATTAGCATATACGTACTGGAATCCCCGCTTGGTCGATGCGTGTTTTAAGTTCCCGAACTGAATAAATGCGGTCGTGAAATATGGTTGCAGCCAGGGCAGCGTCAGCTTTACCGTCGGTGAAAACATCGATGAAGGACTGCGCGTCTTTGGCACCACCTGAGGCAATAATCGGCACGGGCAACTCGGAAAATGTGCGACAGAGTTCCAGATCGAAGCCACTCTGTGTGCCGTCCTGGTCCCAGGAGGTGAGCAATATTTCGCCGGCACCGAGCTCCACCGCTTTTTCGGCCCAGGCGTAGGCGTCCAATGCGGTCGTTTTGCGTCCACCGTGAGTGAGCACTTCCCACTGGCCGATAGCCGGTTTTCGGCGAGCATCGATAGCCAGAACGCAACACTGGGAGCCGCAACTGAAAGCGATTTCTGAAATCAATTCGGGGCGCAGGACAGCTGATGTATTGACCGAAACTTTATCAGCACCTGCTGCCAGAAGCGCCAGCACATCATCGAGAGTAGAGATGCCACCGCCGACGGTGAAGGGGATGGAAAGCTTAGCCGCTACTTTTTCAACCAGATCGAGAGTAGTCGAGCGCCCTTCATGCGAAGCCCTGATGTCTAGAAAAACCAGCTCGTCAGCTCCCTGCTCTTCGTATGCCAGGGCTAGCGCCACGGGGTCACCGGCATCACGCAGCTCAGTGAACTTGATGCCCTTAACCGTGCGCCCGTGGGCGACATCGAGGCACGGAATAATTCTTTTGCACAGACCACTGGCCGTTTTAACTGACACTATCAAGCCACCTCGTCAATAAGCGTTGTCCGGCTTTGCCGCTCTTCTCAGGGTGAAACTGAAAAGCGCAAACATTTTTGTCTTTCACTGCCGCACAGAATTTTTCATAGTACTCAGCGCTGTAATAAACGACATCAGGATTGGCAGGACGGGCGTGATAGGAATTGACGAAGTAGACATATTCCTCTTGATCGCTCTCGGCATTTGCGTTAGTGATTTTATTCCAGCCGATTTGCGGCACTTTGCCCTGCCTGTATTTGACGACTGAGCCCGCAAGAATCTTCAGTCCGGGGACATTTTGTGATTCTTCGCTCGATTCGAAAAGAATCTGCATACCGACGCAGATTCCCAGAAGAGGGGTGCCCTTATTTACACTCTCAACTATTGCTCGATCGAAACCGGCCTTTTGAATGTGCTGCATGACCGCACCAAAGCTGCCGACACCCGGAAGCACCAGCGGATAATTACCACTCAAATCCGACGGCTGATGGGCCTGCTTGTATTGAACCCCGAGACGCTCAAGACAACGCTTGACGCTACCAATGTTGCCGCCGCCGACATCGATCAATTCGACAAATGCTCTGTTCATATGCTTTTCAGCTCCAGACTGTAAACGTGTCATTCATATCAT
>CAJCHQ010000802.1 GCA_903970295.1 Bryobacterales bacterium | reverse complement strand
CCCGAAAATCCTGGCCGAAGTGCTCGACGAGCCAGTCCCTCAGGTGGGCAGCAAAGATAATTATCGCCACCCTTTCTACATGGATGCTCTCATCGCCATTGGGCTCCTTGTCGCCATGGCTGGATTCACAGTGGGCGTGATCAAAATCTACATCACGCACACAGCCAAAACATATATTACGGCACGGCATTATAAAGAAGCGATCGTTTTACTTGCCGGCGCGCCTTTGCCTGGGTGGTTCGCGGTCGAAGGAGAAAGCCCTGAAGAGTTGCTCAACCAAGCACTATATCTGGACGGGATGGAAAAGCTCGACTTAGATGACAGCGACCAGGCAGCGATCAAAGAGCTAGAAAAAATCAAGCCAGGCTCGCGCTTTTTCGAATTAGCTAATCAAGTTTTGACCGAACATGCACCACAATCAAGCCTCACTCTCCAGGGCGCCGCCGAACATGAAGCCACCCCGGCAGAAGTCCGTTCCGACGAGAACAAGCCAATCATGCCGGAAACAAACGACACGAAATAAGAGAATTAGTCGACGACGAATTGTTTGTAGCCTTCGGCCGACATTGATTCCTCTAATTCTTTCGGATTATCCAATTTGACTTTGATCATCCAGCCTTTTTGGTAGCAGTCTTCATTTACCAATTCAGGTTCTGATGACAACTTATCATTGACCGCTAGAATTTCACCCGATGCAGGCATAAACAAATCGGACACTGATTTGACAGACTCAATCACGCCAAACTTCTGCTCATTCTTGAGCTTTTCGCCGACCGCCGGCAGCTCGACATAAGTCACATCCCCGAGTTGATCGGCAGCGAACGCAGTGATACCGATAGTGGCAATATTTCCTTGCTCAACCCGCACGTACTCGTGGGTCTTCACGTATTTGAGTTCAGACGGATAAGTAAGCATCCGGGCGCGTCTCCTTTACCAGGCATTGTTGACAGATTTTACCAAGGTTAAAGCAGCCGATCACTGGCAAAGCACACCTTGACCTCTGTAGAATCCAAACAGTGGCAACAGCGCGGTCTCTGCCCGCTAGTCATATTAATTTATAAAGTCGCACAGACGCGAAGACACTGCCCGGGGGAGTGCCTGACATCATAACTATTTGTCATCGTAGAGACAAATTCCAGACTGTCATATCGTTCGTGCAGTCAAGTGTCTCAGGTTGAGCCGAGAACCATTCCACCCATGTCAACCATGCGCTAACTGTGCAGGTGAACACGAGTTAAACGCTTCGTTTGTAAAAGGGACGCGAAACCACTGTGGCGTTGACCAGCTGGTCGCGGATGGCGATTTGCATCTGAGTTCCGATCTTGCCAAAGCCTGACTCGACCACGGCGAATGCAATCGGAAAGCCGACAAAAATTCCTTGCGAGCCACTAGTAATGGTGCCAATTTGCTTACCATCCGCGTGAACAGAGTAGCCTTGCCGGGGCAGAGCCTTACCATCAGCTCTAAGACAAATGATTTTTTTCTTTAACCCTTGCTGCTTCTGCTGGGAGAGCGCGTCTCGGCCAAGAAACGAACCCTTGTCGAGCTTCACACTCCAGCCCAGACCGGCTTCGATCGGGCTCGTCTGATCGTCGAGTTCATGTCCATAGAGTGGGAGCCCGGCTTCAAGACGCAAAGTATCTCGAGCGCCGAGACCGCAGGGCTCTAGGCCGAACTCCTTTCCCGCATCCAAGAGCGTGTTCCAGACGGCCTCAACTTTCTCGGCTGGGATGAAAATCTCCAGGCCGTCCTCGCCCGTATAACCAGTGCGGCCAAAACTTATAGCAGTACCGTCGATGGTACCAACTCCATAGCTGAAACTCGGCATCGATGCCAAATTAGTTTTGAGAACTTTACTGAGCAACTCGATTGCCTTCGGACCTTGCAAGGCCAGTAAGCCAGTTTGTTCTGAGATGTCGAGTAGGTCCACCTGCGGAAAAGCGCCCACATGCTTTTTCAACCATTGCCAGTCTTTCTCGATGTTCGACGCGTTCACAACCAACAAATAGTCCTCATTGCGACGATAGACGATCAAATCATCTACCGTGCCGCCATTCTCCATAACGAACTGCGTGTAGAGAGCGCTGTTCGGCTCGGTCAACTTGTCTATGTCGTTAGCAATCACGTACTGAACGAAAGCCTTTGCGCCATCGCCTCGAACCAGAAACTCACCCATGTGGGAGACGTCGAACAAGCCCACCTTAGTGCGTACGCACATGTGTTCGGCAACAATCGACTTGTATTGAACAGGCATGTTCCATCCGGCAAAATCAACCATCCTCGCGTTCAAGTGACGATGCGCTGAGGCTAGTGGCGTTTCTTTCAAAGTCGTGGTGGTCATAGCTTAACTCCGACGTGAATCGAGAATAGACTAACTCGAAATAGGTCTTGGAAAGCCATTCTAAGATAAATTCATTTGCGAAATAAAAGCACTACCGGGGTCGGCAAATCGACCCGCGGCAGTGCTAATTTCCTTACCTACCGAATTGAATGTGGTGTTCGGGAGCCGGCAGGCAGGCAATCGTTAAGCAATCATTTGTTTTGACATTAAGCGGCTTCTGAAGCCGGCTTGCTCTCCTCCTCTTTGGGGGGTTCTGTTTTTTCCGCATCTTCCTGCGCAACTTCTGTTACCGGCTCTGCTTCCGATTTTTCTTCTGAGGTTGCCGCAATGTCTGGAGTTTCCTCACTCTTGTCTGCAGTGATTTCCGCAGGTGTTTCGGATTCTTCTTTCTTATCGTCGTCGGAAGCAGCTTCTGCTACCGGCTCGGATTCTTCTTTCTTCTCTTCG
>CAJCHQ010000801.1 GCA_903970295.1 Bryobacterales bacterium | reverse complement strand
TCGTTCGTGTCGGCTTTGATCACTGTGTAGTGAACATGCACGCCCGTTGAGCGTCCAGTCGAGCCGGCGTAGCCGATTACTCTGCCGCGTTGCACAAATTGTCCAGGCACGACGGCGTACGCGTTCAAGTGACCGGTAATGGTACGGATACCCGGATAGGGGTTGTAGACTTCAACGGCTACACCAAGAGCGCCTCTCCAGCCCACGCGAGTGACTATGCCATCGAGCAGATTATAGACGCGGTCATTGAGGTGGGCGCCTAGATCGACACCACTGTGAAAATCGTGTTTCCCAGTCACCGGGTGGATGCGATAACCGGCTTTGGATGTGACTATGCCCAATCCGACTGGTGTGTATTGGACATCATCTTTCATCGGCGAGATGAAAACTTGCGGACAGTAATAGCCTTGAAAGTTATAGGCGACAGTTGGCAGAGCGATCAGTGCCAACAAAAAAGCTGCTGATATCAAATGGACAAGCGGGGCACGACGAGCAGTTCTTGAGCAAACAGTTGCGACGAAGACAGAGAGTCCGGCTGATCTTTTGTATCTGGCTTTTTTCACTAACTCACCCCGTCAGAGCTGGGGGGTGGGCACAGGCAGCAATTCGTCAAGCAGCTTGTTTACCACTTGCGGATTTGCTTTTCCTTTCATTGCTTTCATCGTTTCGCCTAAAAAGTACTGGCGCACTTTCGTTTTACCTTGCTTGTACTCTTCAATTTGGCTGGGCGAATTCGCCAATATTTTCGCAACTTGATCGCGCAATGCCCCCTCGTCGCTCACCTGGGCCAAGCCCAACTTATCAATGGCGGCTGCAACACTAATTTTGCTCGCGAGCACTTCTTTGAGCACGTCCTTGCCGGCGGTGGCGCTCACCGTGCCCGCTGCAATCGCCCCGACCAGGTCGCGTATGTCTTCCGGCTTCAAACTCAGGGCCGCGAATTCCAATTTGTTGTCTTTTAAATAAGCGATGGTGGTTTGCAACAAGTGATTCGCCGCTTGTTTTGCCGGTACCCCCAATTTCAAAACGGCGTCAAAAAAGTCTGCCATATCTTTCGATTCAGCAATGGTGCGCGCGTCCTCGGGCAAAATACCTTCGCTCACGTAGCGCTGTCGCCTCGATTCTGGCAGTTCGACGATTGTGCCGCGAATTTGCTCGATCCATTTTTGGTCGATCGAGAGAGGCACCAAATCCGGTTCCGGAAAATAACGATAGTCGTGAGCTTCCTCTTTGGAGCGCATGACAAAAGTCGTCTGCTGGTCGTCGTTCCAGAGGCGAGTTTCCTGGACTATGCGCTCGCCGTTATCGAGTGCTTGCGCCTGACGCTCAATTTCGGATTGAATCGCGCGCTGCACCGAGTTGAAACTGTTCATGTTCTTGATTTCGGTTTTGGTGCCGAGCTTATCGCTTCCTTTCTCACGCAGTGAAACGTTGGCATCGCAGCGGAAACTGCCCTCTTCGAGATTGCCGTCGCAAACATCTATATAGCGCAAGATGTTGCGCAGTTCGGTCAAATAAGCGCGTGCCTCTTCAGCGCTCTCGATATCGGGCTCGCTGACGATCTCAAGCAATGCTACGCCCGAGCGGTTGAAATCGACTTTGCTGTGATTGGCTCCATGCAGACCGGCAGAACCGACGTGTACCAGTTTGCCGGCATCTTCTTCGAGGTGGGCGCGGTGGATGCGAATTTTTCGTCCGCCTATCTCGAGATGACCGGTCATACAAATTGGCTGGTTGAATTGTGAGACTTGATAGCCCTTGGGCAGATCCGGATAAAAGTAATTCTTGCGGTCGAAGCGAGTCGACTCGGCAATCGTGCAATTCAATGCCAGACCAGTTTTGATGGCGTGCTCCACGACTTTTTTATTGAGCACCGGCAAAACTCCCGGCATGCCCAGACAAACTGGACAGACCTGATCGTTAGGACCGCCACCAAATTCAGTGGGGCAGCCACAGAAGATCTTCGTTTTGGTCTTGAGTTGCGCGTGCACTTCAAGACCAATAACTGCCTCCCAGGTCATTTACGATCGCTCCTTGCTAGCCCTGTTCAATCTTTTGGCGCGGCCGAGGGTTCGGTGGCGTCTGATGACTTCGAATCTTTCGAAGTATCTATCTTAACCTCGGTCGTTTCTTTTTTCTTGCCTGTGGCGTCAGTTTCCACAGTCTTCTTTACTTCTTTTAGTTTGCCGCCCACGAGACCTTCGCGCAGCCAGTGTTTGCCGGCAACACGTTGATTGATCGCCTGGGCTGCTTGATCCAGGTGGGTGGCAGCATTTTGCACATCAACCATGGTCTTTTTAACGTCCACACCGAATTCAGGACCGCTCACTACTTTATCTACCTTGTCGAGAGCAGTGTTAGTCTTTTCGACGATTTCTTTCAAATCGGTGCGTAAGCCTTTGTCATCAGCGATTCGGTCTACTTTTTTCATGGAGGCGGCAATGTTTTCGCTCGTCGCCTGTAGCTTCGAGAGCATCGTGGAAAGATCGGCTCGCGCTGACGGATCCCCTACAGTTTTGTTCAACTCGGCAATCGCTGATTGAATTTTGTCTGCTGCCTGTCTAGCCTGTGTCGCCGTTTCTTTCAAATCTTGAGAAAGGACTGGATTGTCGAGGATTTTGTTGGCGCGCTTGGCTGTGCCGCGAAAATCGTCGGTCATGTTAGAAGCTTTGGTAAAAAACGTGTTAGCGCTGGCCACGGCAGTGTCAGCCTTTGCTGCCACTTTGTCCATGCTCTTGGCGATTTCGTTGAAGCGCGGTGCACTCTCGCCGTAGCCCTTCAAAGTGCTGGATGCGTTGTTCGCCGCCAGATCGATGCTATCCAGATCTTTCTTCAATTTTTGTTGAATACCATCGATGTCGAGATTGCCCAATTGGGTGGCAATGCGGTTCAGGTAGATCTCTGTGCGCACAGGATCTTGTCCGGGCTGATGTTCTCCCGGTTCAAGGTCCGTGCCTTGATCGTCACCTTTCAAATCGGGAAGCGTGATTTCGACATACTTGGCACCGACCAATCCGAGCGTTTGAATACTGAAGGTCGAGCCCTTTTTGATCACGGCGTCTTCAGTGTTTATTTTCAAATAGACCCAGATCAAACCTTTTTTCTTCAATTCGATTTTTTCGACAATCCCAACGCGGACGCCGTTGACATTGACGGTCGCATTGTTGTTCAGTCCAGCTACATCGTGGAAATCGACGATGATTCTTTGCGGCGGATGCATCAGCGAAATGCTCTTGAGCCAGCCCCAGCTCCAGGTTAGGATGATGAAAGCACCGAGCACGAAGAGACCGACGCGGGCTTCGAATTGAGGCTTGCCATTATTGTTCGCGGTCGTTCCTGCCATGTTTTTCCCAGGTGTCGGAGTGGTCGTGTCGCTCTGATTTGGTTTATCGCGTCCAAGATCTGCTTTTATCATTGTCTACAAATTTCCTGCAAGCATTGGGCCTTCCCTCTGAGAGTGGGCGAATTGTTTCATGTAAGGGTTGGTCGATTGCAACGCTTCATCAGGTGTACCTTCCCATTCGATCAGCCCAGCGTGCATGAGGATAATCCTATGGGCAGTCCTCATCCAGGTCGAGTATTGGTGGGTGACGACGATCGAAGCTGCTTTGAGCCGGTTTTCCAGATCAATCATATAGTCTTCAATCACAGTCGACATTACAGGGTCCAAACCGGTGGTCGGCTCGTCGTACAAGATGATCGGCGGCTCTGTAACGATTGCTCTGGCAAAGCCAGTGCGCTTTTGTTGTCCGCCGGACAATTGCGTCGGATAGGCGTCCATAAAATCGCCCAGGCCAACCATGTTCAGCCGTTCGGTGATGACGCGCTCCTCTTCAGCTTTGGATATCTTCAGTTTTCTCAAAGGCAATGCCAGATTTTCTCGGACAGTCAACGAATTCAATAAGGCTGAGCCCTGAAAAACTAAACCGATATCGTTTGACTGCTTGATGATCTCGCCCCCATCCGGTTCCAAAAGACCGCAGAGTAGTTTGAGAATCGTGGATTTTCCGCAACCGGATGGACCGATGATACCGAGCGTTTCGCCTGCGTAGACACTGAAACTTATGTCCTTGAGCACGGGTCTGCCATTGAATGATTTTTTCAAATGACGCACTGAGATCACGGGTTCTAAGCCCTCTCTGTTTTTGACCCGAGATTCTTCCCGGTCGCTCGGGGGAATTGGCTGATTGGCGCTATCGAAAGGGGTGCTTGTCATCTCTACCTCGGGGCGTAGGTCAAAGATGTAACAACGTAATTGAAAACGAAGATCAGAGTCATCGTCCAGACGATAGTGCGGGTCGTGGCAATGCCTACATCCTCGGCTCCACCGCGAGTGTTCAGACCGATGGTGCAGGAAAAAATGATCACGATTGTCGCGTTGATAAATGATTTCAGAAAGTGAACTCCGAAATCGCGATCGAGTATTGTCTGTTTTACAGAATCTAAAAAGGTGGCCGGAGCCACATTGGCAGTCGCCTGGGCAATGAAGATACCGGCCACTAATCCAAGAGCCATGGCGTATACCGATAAGACCGGTACCATGAAAATCCCGGCTAAATAGCGCGGTACGACGAGAAACTGCACCGGGTCGACACGCATGACTTTGAGCGCATCAATTTGTTCGGTGATCATCATAGTTGTCAGCTCAGCCGCTACTGACGATCCGACTCGCCCAGCGATCATGACGCCGGCTGTGATCGGACCAATTTCACGCACGAGGGCAAGCGAAACAACGCCTCCAATAGCAGTATCAGCCCCGAATAGAACGAGCTCTTTGGCGATTTGCAAAGACATCGCTAGTCCGGTGAAGAGAGCAGTAATGCCGACAACCCAAAACGATTTGAAGCCGATCATGTAGGATTGGCGCCACGTTTCGGGCCAATCAATTTCGCGGCGCAGGATAAAACCCCAGGTGCGCACAAGCATTATCGCAGCCTGTCCAATTAGGAGAATGCCGGAGCCAAATTGCTCTTCGATAGCGAGATAGGGGTTCCAGGAGCGTTTCTGTTCGGGGGCGGCTGCAGTCATTCCTCAATTCTATGCGCTAGTTGGGCATTTGGCTTGAAAACAAACATTTCGTGCAATGTTTGTTTGACCATGGGTGGGCTTTCGCGGCTCCGCTTGACCTATTTTTTCCTTAATCTCTCGCAGTAGCTTCAGATTGGACGTTTGAAGAGCCTCAAGCGCTGCAGTAATGGGGCTTGCAAAGTGGATCTTCGTGTCTGGAAGAAAAGTAAACGCCAGCTCTTGACGTACCAAGTCCTTGGCGCCGGAAATATTTTATGCGAAAAAAAGTTATTTCCAGCAAAGTTGGGTAAAACCGAAATTCCTAAAAGTTCAGGAGCATTGAACTCGAGGAAATTCGGTTTGGGTAATCGCCCGTGATTGCTAACAACGATTGCTGGACTAATCTAGCGGCGTTTTTCTACGGCAGATCCTGCGGGTTTCCGAGGGCGCCATAGGCAATGCTCATGGCGTTCCTGTTTGGGTAGCCCACGACAAATGCCGAAGCAAGGACAGCAATCGCGACAGAAACGTAGAGCCAACCAAAACTAGCGATGCGAAACACATTGCCCGTGTGTTGCAAGATTGCCAGCAGACCGACTGTTACGCTCAACTCTGCGCCTTTAAAAACAATTTGCCAGAACAGAAATGATAGTAAGTGCTCCCTCGTATCAACGGATTGAAAGAACCACTGCAGGGCCCGATTAATGCGGGTTTTCTTCTTGAACTGGTAACTGCCCAGGCGTTCGATGCTGTTGAATGTGTACATCGGCTTGCGCACGATTGCCATGCAAAGCCCGGCCGTGAGAGCGACCAAGACCACAGATGCGAGGTTGTGAAAGAGAAGAGCTTTGAAAAATGAGCCGACGATGACGAGTGAGATACCGCCGACGAAAAGCGTGACAGCTTGTCCTTTGGCATATAGCATGATGGCACTCCTTATGGATGAATCTATGGTTGAGCCGGGCAGCAACGAACGACCGTTCGCGCGGTGCTGCCCGAGTGATTTGCGTTGACTCACCTCGGTGTGAAATACCTTCTGTAGGCCGGCACCGACACGAATTCCATCTCGGGAAAGCGCAGTGCCGTCAGTTTGTTGCCCAGACAGCAGCCAGTGTCGACATTGATCACACAACCGCCGTTGGCGTTGCGGATGACGGTCGGTTGATCGACTGGCTCGTGACCATGAACTATTGTTTTGCTGCCTTTGTAATGCCTTTCCCAATTCTCCTGATCGTCTTCGTTCCGTGCTTTTCCGTGCACAGCTAAATTGAAAGCGTCCCAACCGGAAGCCTCCTCTTTGTAAGCAGCGTGGACCATAATCAGCATACTGTTCACATAGATGCTTCGCTGTTTTGCCAGAAACGAACGTGTCTGTCGCGAGAAATTGGGCGAAATGGTCTCTACCTGTCTCACAACTTCGTCGATTTGTTTGCCGGAGCTCGTAGGTTTTCCGAGGAGGCGGTTTTTCAGTTGTTCGTCGTGGTTGCCCGGGACGCTGACGCCTTTGCCTTGTGCCACTAAGCGCATAACAAGGGCGAGCACGCGAGCTGAGTAAGGTCCCCGCTTGATCAAGTCGCCAACGAATCCGAGTACTCTGCCTGGCGGACACGTGACATTGATTACGTGGCGGTCTTCCGTAACCTGGTAACCAAGTTCGTGGAGCAAGCGCGTAAGTTCGAAATAGCAGCCATGTACATCGCCGATGATGTCCCAGGCTCGCCCCTTGCAATCAAATGCGTAAGTCATAGAAATTCCTTCTGCTTTCGCCGCGAATAAGCTCTGCTGAATGGAGGAGAAATCTCCATACGTACTAGACATCAGTAGCAGTGGTTGGCGGTTTGTAGCTCTTAATTGGTGTTCCAAGGAAAATACATGTGTCTAAAACATAGGTTTTCAAGAGCCTATTTGTCATGAGTTGTTAGCGATATTTCCAAGGAATGTTTTCGTAGCCGGGTAGTATCGTGAGCGGTGGACTGATTCGCTGGTTCGAAACTGGACTTCGGGGCGAGTCGCTTTAGCTTCGCGCGAGCTGATAGTCGGGTTGAATACTTAGCGGAAAATAAACAAAAAAAGAAAAGTATCCAGAGGCGTTCGTCGACCGAAAGACTGCCCCGACTTGCTATTTTTTGCTTAAGGGCGACAGCGGAAGGTCTCAGAATGGGTAAGTTGAGAGCAGGTCGCGTCGCTTTCAGCACGAGGGAGCAAATGGCAGCACAAACAGACAAACCCAAATCGAGCACCATTCTTGGTGGTCTCGGGGTGCTCGGGGTCCTGGCTCTAAAATTCAAAGTGGCGATCTTTGCTTTGCTCAAATTCGGTTGGCTTTGGAAGAGCTTCCTGACTATGTTCATCAGCATCGGTTTCTATGCCATGTTTTACGGCTGGCCTTATGCCGTGGCGATCGTGCTCTTGCTGTTCTTGCACGAAGGCGGGCACTGGATCTGGATGAAAGCTCTCAGTCTCGACCCCCAGGCGCCCATTTTCGTCCCCGGTCTCGGTGCGTACGTGGCCATGAACAAGTTGCCGCCCGACCATGCAACTCGGGCCTGGGTAGCTTTTGCCGGCCCACTCGTGGGCGGAGTCTGTGCTGCTGCCATGTATTGGGGTGGCGCTCAGACCAGTAACAATTGGTTGATGGCAGCCGGCAGTACGGGTTTTTGGCTGAACTTGCTGCAGCTCGTCCCGGCTAAACCGCTTGACGGAGGCTTCGTCGTGCAGGCAATTTCGAAGTGGCTGCTTTTGCCGGGAACGATTTTGCTATTGGGGCTCGCCCTGATGCTGCATTCGACATTGCTTTTGATTATTTCAGTGATCGCCGGCATCGCCGTGTTCAAACAATTGTTCACTCGCAATATTCCGACTAGCGATGAGCCGATAGCTGCAACGCCCGTGCAGAAGTTTGTGATCGGTTTCGCCTATGTGTCGCTTGCCGGCATGCTTGCTTACCTGTATGTTCTTTCGCTGACTACGATTCCGGATATACACGCGCTCAGGCATTGAGCCGAAATCGGGTTTTAACAAGTTCGTAATCGGTTCACAAGAAGATTAGATTCCAAATCCTGATTCAGTCCACCGGTAATATGGCTAGCCGAGTCTGAGTTAGACTTGAGTAACTAAGCCGCCAGGTTCTCGTGAAGGATCAGACTTGACCGGGGACGCTGTTTTTTTAGCTTTCTGCTTTTCTTAGGGTGGGGGTGAGTACGTTCTTTCCTCTTTTCACCCAACAAAGACTTAGAAGTGAGCTGTTACTGATTCAAAAGGCATAACCAAGGAGTCAATTATGGAAGCGAACGCAACCACACTGTTGCGCAAGAAATTTGGGCTCACCCCAGCGCACCTCGAAACCGCAATCGGTGTCGCACTCGGATCTCGCGAGGCGCGCAGGCAAGGAGCTTTTTGCGATGTTTATTTGCAGGCATCGACAACCGAATTACTGACCTGGGACGAAGGCATTCTCAAAAATCCGTCGCTCGACATTACCAATGGCGCCGGCATCCGTGTCGTTCTCGGAGACAAAACCGGCTTCTCCTACACTGACAATGTCAATCTCACTGAATTGAAGAAAGCGGCTAAGACGGCGCGGACGATTGCCAATCATTGCGACGATCCGCAGGCATTGCAGGTCAATCAGATGACGCAGCGGCCGCATCACAACCTCTACTCGGTAGCAGTTCCCCTGACCGGCATTTCGCTCACTGAAAAACTCGATTTGTTGCGCACCGTCGACAAAGCAGCGCGTGCTTACGACAGTCGCATTACCAAGGTGACCGTGACGCTCATGACGAGCGAGGAAACCGTGATCATTGCAAACTCTCTGGACACCTTCGTCGTCGATAACCGGCCGATGGTGCGCATCGATGTCGAATGTATTGCTCAAAATGGTGCCAGACGTGAAAGCGCGCGGGCAGGCGGCGGTGGTCGTCATGATTTCGCCAAGCTCGTTCAGGATCAAACCTGGCAGAATTACGTCAACGATGCGGCTCAACAAGCGATCGACCTGCTATCTGCAGAGGCGGCTCCTGCTGGTGAAATGACTGTCGTGCTGGGAAACGGTTGGCCAGGCGTGCTCATTCACGAGGCGGTCGGACATGGACTCGAATCGGACTTCAATCGCAAGCGCACGTCTGCATTTGCTTCGTTGATGGGCGAGAAGGTCGCGTCCGAGCTGTGCACTGTCATCGATGACGGCACTGAAGCCGGCCGCCGCGGATCGCTCAACATCGACGACGAAGGCACGCCCACCCAGCGAACAGTCTTGATCGAAAAAGGCAGGCTGGTTGGCTACATGCATGACCGTCACAATGGCGACTTGATGGGCAAGGCTCTGACGGGCAACGGCAGGCGCCAGGATTACCGGCACGTGCCGCTGCCTCGCATGACCAATACCTTCCTGGCCGGTGGTTCTTCCACTCCCGAGGAAATTATTGCTTCGGTCGAGAAAGGGCTCTTTGCCGTCACCTTCGGTGGTGGTCAAGTCGACATCACCAATGGCAATTTCACATTCTCGGCGTCGGCCGCCTATCTGATTGAAAACGGCAAGCTGACCCGCATGGTGAAAGGTGCCACGCTGATCGGCAATGGTCCTGAATCGCTCAAGCATATCTCGATGGTGGGCAACGATCCGGCCCTCGACAAAGGCGTCGGCGTCTGCGGCAAAGAGGGGCAACGCGTGCCTGTTTGCGTGGGCATGCCAACCGTGCGCATCGATGGTGTCACCGTTGGTGGTACCAAGTGAAGGGAGTCGATATGAGACAGCAACAATTGACTGACCTCGCAGCTTTCGTAGTGCGCGAGGCGAAAAGACTCGGCGCTAGCGCTTGTGATGTGCGTATCGTCGCCGGCAGTTCGGTCGAAACCGGAGTGCGTATGCAGAAAGTGGAGACATTGCAAGGCGCCAGCAGTCGCTCGTTGACGTTCCGAGCTTTTGTCGGCAACAAGGTGGCTTCCACTGAGTCATCTGAATTTCGGCGCAAAGAGTTGAGTAAACTCCTGACTCGGACAATCGAAACAGCAAAAGCGACAGAAGACGACCCTTTCGCTATGCTGCCCGATGCCGAACATCTGGCGACTGTGGTACCGGATTTAGGCATATTCGATCCGGCCCTCGCTGCCGTCAGCGCAGACGACAAATTGCGTTTGGCCCTCGAGACAGAGCGAATCGCGCTTTCCCTGGACAAGCGGCTGGTCAACTCGAAAGGAGCGAGCTTCGACGACAGTTCTTACACAGTGGTCTATGCCAACTCGCATGGTTTCATCGGCAGCTACTCGGGCACCAATTGCTCTCTGTCCGCTACCGTGATCGCTCAGGAGGGTGATCAAATGGAAAATGGCGGGTGGTATTCCTCCAGGAGGAAATTTCGGGAGCTATCGAGTCCCGAGGAAATCGGCAAAATAGCGGCGAACCGTGCGCTCAGGCAACTGGGTTCGCGCAGAGTACCGTCGCAGAAATCACCGGTCGTATTTGACCAGAGAATGGCTTCTCAACTGCTCGGTCAGTTCGCCGCTGCTGCGCACGGAACCAGCATCTACAGAGGCAAATCGTTCCTGGTTGGTAAATTAGGCGAGCTTGTCGCTCACCCGAGTTTGCAAATCGTGGACGAACCGCATCTTCCAGGAGGGCTTGGTTCCAGACCTTTCGGCGATGAGGGTGTCACTCTCGGAACGCGAACGATTGTCGAGAACGGGCGGCTTCAAAACTATTTTCTGAGCAGCTATTCGGCTCGAAAACTCTCGATGAAACCCAATGGCGGCGGTACTTCCAACCTGTACATCAAGGCTGGAAACGTGACGCCGGAAGAGATCATCAAGTCGGTCAAATCAGGGCTGTACCTGACTTCTACTTCGGGACCCGGTTTCAACGGGGTGACCGGAGACTACTCTGTCGGCGCGGAAGGTATGTGGATTGAGAACGGCGAAATTGCCTTTCCGGTCTATAACATCACAATCGCCAGCAACGTAGTGGACATGCTGATGCAGCACCTCGAAGCAATCGGCACTGATCTGGAATTTCAGGCGAGAACCAATTCTCCGACTTTGAAATTCTCTGAGATGTCGATCGCTGGCAGCTGAGAGATGTTTGTGCAGATCGAACGCTGGCAGGTGGCTTGCTTGATTTTCTCAAACAAGCCACCTCAGGTTTTTGAGTAAATCAGTTTTGAGTAAATTTTTCCGAACGATTATTGGCTATAAATGTCTATTTATGGCAAACTGCGCAACTGTAAAAAAGTCCAAAGTCCAGAGCTTATGAGCGCAACATTTTCTTTGGATGCAGAAAACACTTGAGTCGGTGGTAACTCCCCACCGACCCAAGCAGAAAACAGATTCAGGTTATCGGAGAGAGACTGTCCAGCGAGGGCTGACCTGTCTCCGCTTGTCCGAGGATTGCATGTATTCAAACGAACGGTTTGCCGTCAAAGAGTTCTTTGTCGACAAGTTCCGGCATCGGAGCGCCGAGTTCAACGACTTCGGCCGTGCCATCGAAAAGCGTCTGGTTGAGAAGTTCGAGGATATTATGCTGATAGTCGTTCCATGAAAAGACAGGGGTCTTCTGCACTTCGATGCCGTAGGTGCCGACCCAGACGAACACGATCCCTTTCATGGAGTAAAGTTCGGCAACGATTTTAATTGCCTCCGGCGTCATCGTGTCATACCAGGGGCTGCCCTCGACGATCGGTTCGCATACCGCCGAATAGGAGGTTTTTCTGGCGGCGTCGCGCCGCAAGGGCACTGTGACACCATACCAGCGAGTTCCTGCATCGAATTGTCCGTCGGACCAGCCGATACGCTTAATGCTATTCAGGTCAGTCATTTCGCAATACTCCTGTTGCCCCGGCGATTTTGGTTTGTGTGTGCATAAATCGCCAGCATAGGTTTGTGGGAGGCGGTAACCGCACTTCGTGGTTAACCAAGTTCAGTGCGTGCTATACAGAGCCATCAGATAATTTCGGTTAGACGGTTCC
>CAJCHQ010000800.1 GCA_903970295.1 Bryobacterales bacterium | reverse complement strand
GCGCAAATACCAGAGCGTAAATTCGCATTCAATGACTGTGACACCGAGAATGTCCATCATCATCGTGATGGAAATACCACCGTCACGTGGCTTCTTCTTACGAGCCGCAAGCATGATTTGCAAAACAGCAAGCCGCAATTCAATTTCGTTCCAGGTTATACCTGTTTTGGGAATATGAGGCAAACTGTCTTTGCCGAATTCATTGACTTTCGGCTGCGGTTTGTGAGCTGGCGCACCCTTAGCTTGATCCTTCATATTCAAGGACATGTCGTAAGCCTGACGCTTGCCCTCGTCTGAAAGCGTCTTCCAGGCTTCGGTGATGACTCTGAATTTCTCCGAATCGCCGGTTTCGCCATTATCCGGATGATACATAGCGGCTAAGAATCTGTAGGCGTAACGAATGATCGTCACATGTGCGTCTCTGTCGACATGCAAAAGCTGGTAAAGAGTCAACGGCTCTTGTGGTCCGCCGTTTCCACCGCCTTGAGGCTGCTGCGGTTGTTGACCGTGACCGCCAGGCTGCTGAGGAACCTGACCTCCACCGCCTTGAGGAGGGCCACCGGGTCTCTGATTAGGTGGATTCCATGACATATTTCACATTCCTTTTAAAACATTGTTGGCTATTACTATTCTCTGTACCTCGGATGTGCCCTCGTAAATCTCAGTGATTTTGGCGTCGCGCATATACCGCTCGACAGGATAATCGGTCACGTAACCGTAACCACCGAAAATCTGGACACATTTGACGGTCGCTCTCATTGCCATCTCTGAAGCATAAAGCTTGGCTTCTGCTGCTTCTCTCGTAAATTTTTCGCCGCGATCTTGCAAGGCACTGGCCTGATAAACAAGCAAGCGAGCAGCGTCTATCTCAGTTTGCATTTCAGCGAGCATAAACTGAATCGCTTGAAATTGATTGATTGTCTTGTTGAAAGCGACCCGTTCTTTCGAATAGTGAAAAGCGTGATCCCATGCGCCTTGAGCGATACCAACCGCCTGGGAGCCAATGCCGATCCTGCCACCATCGAGAGTGACCATCGCTACCTTGAAACCTTCGTTCGGCTTGCCCAACACATTGGCGACAGGTACTGGCGAATCTTCGAAAAGGATCTGGCAGGTTGATGACCCCTTGATGCCGAGCTTATCTTCCAACTTGCCGAAAGTGAAACCAGGCGTACCTTTCTCAACGATCAGGGCAATCAAGCCTTTATGCCTCAATGAAGCATCGGTTTGAGCCAGAACAAGGTAGTAGTCCGCCTCTACACCATTGGTAATCCAGTTCTTGGAGCCATTGAGAATGTAATGGTCACCTTTCAAAACCGCTGTGCAGCTTGCTGCTGCTGCATCTGAGCCAGACCCTGGTTCAGAGAGAGCGAAAGCACCCATCTTTTCGCCTTTGCACATCGGTGGCAACCAGCGCTCTTTCTGCTCCTCTGTGCCGAAGATGAACATCGGTTTCAAGCAAAGGGACAAGTGTGCCGAGTACATAACCGAAGTTGTGGCGCAAACTTTTGCCAGTTCTTCGACGACGATCGAATAACAGATGTGGTCAAGACCGGCCCCACCGTATTGCTCGGGAAAGACAAGACCGCAAAAGTCAGACGCACCGAGCAATTCCCAGTTTTCTCGCGGGAAACGATGATTTTTATCGATTTCCGCGGCCCGAGGCGCAAACTCTTTCTGGGCAATTTCTCGAATTGTTTCTTTAATTAGCATCTGCTCTTCGGTATACCGAAAAGTTAAAGGTGAATCTGTGAGAGTCGCTGTTACTGCCATTTACTGGATTTCCATGAGTTGAGGACTGCGGCTGACAATTCAGGCCAGGCCCTCGATTAATGCCCTATAAACAAGATCATAACACCGCTACCGCGATACTCACTTAATAAAGCCGACTCCCCTTCCTCTTGCTCAGTACTGTAAAATTCACTTTTGCAGAAAGCTCAACTTTCAACCGCCTTGGGCAAGGGAATTTTTGAAGATGACGGAAATCAAGCTGCTAGTCGTAGATACAGAAAAATCTCCGTACCAGGAGCTGCACGATGCTTTGAAAAAAGCCGGGTTCGAAATAACTTTATGCAAGGGCGTCTTCGACGCTCTTGACGAGCTCTCATCGCAAGGAGCGGAGGCGGTGCTTGCCTTAACTTCACTACCCGATTTGAACGGCTATCAATTAGCTTCTCTAATCAAGTCCAACGACCGCACCTCCAAACTGCCGGTCATCCTGGTCAAAGGCGATGCCGTCGAGCAGGAAGAGTTCTGGAGTTTAGCGGCGCAGGCAGACGCCATCTACAGCGCTGAAGAAGCCAAAGATACTGAAAAAATTGTCGAATCGATCCGCAAAATTATCGAGGAGGCCAAGGCTCAAGGGTGGAAACCAAGTCTGGTCAAGAATTTGTTGATTCCGTCACGCTCTTTTTCGAGCGCCAATCTGATCGCCAGTTATGGCGGTTTGCTCGACAATTTGTTGATCGAAAGAATGGTGATTCGCGCCTGTCGCAATTTGACCTCTCTGGTCGAGCCGCGCAAACAATTTGCTGAAGCCTATTTTGCCGTAATCTCGCAACTCTTTCACCCGGAGCTTCTGGGCATCGCTCTTGCCAATCACGAAAATTCGTGGGCCGCATATCAGGTTGCCGACGGGCTTTCCGCGGAGTCTTTCGACCAGTTGAGCGCCAAAATCATCAAGCAATTGGCGACGAGCAAAGATATCGACGTCGATGTGATCGGCAAATTAGAAGAAGGTGGAAAAACTATCGCCGAATACGAAATTCTGCCCGTACCCAGCGACAAAGGACAGGGCGCGCTGATCTTCGGTTCGTCCCAAAAGAAATCGTTCAATGCCACTGCTCGCGCCTTCATGACTCAACTGCAAGCCCACATGCA
>CAJCHQ010000799.1 GCA_903970295.1 Bryobacterales bacterium | reverse complement strand
AAAGAACGATCCGCTTGGAGCGAGGTTGTTTGAAGTACCACCCGACCAGGCTTTTTCCATTCGATCGCTTCAAAACAATTTCTTGGGGACTGACCCCTTCGCAATTTGGCATTGTGAATGTTCTTGCCAGGGGCTCCGGATGAAATAGAACCATTTCATACAGTGGGTGATTTAAAGGAGATACGAATATGATTCCAATAAGCACCAGGAAAACAGTAATACCGGCAATGGTCTGAAAAAACCATCGCCACTTGAATTCAGCAAGCGCTTTCGGCAACGGCATTGCTATCCTCGCCGTGTTTGATTCGGCTGGTCTTTGAGGAAAGAGATCGGTTCGAATTTTTTGCCCAGGATCTCGGCATGATCAACGTTGAACCATTTGTCCAGGATGTGGGCATAAACTTTGCGGAAATCGGTTTGATATTTAAGGTCACCTGCATCCAAATCAGAGAGTGTCGGATGTTCACCATAAATGCCACCACGCACCGCCCCTCCGATCGCCAGACATGGCACCGCCGTGCCATGATCGGTGCCGCCGCTGGCGTTTTCCCCCACCCGTCGTCCAAATTCGGAAAAAACAAATGTCAACACCTGGTTCTCGCATTTGTGAGCCGCCAGGTCGGCGTAGAAAGCACCGATTGAATCGGATAACTGTCTCAGTTGATTGCCCTGACTGGCCAACTGATTTGTATGGGTATCAAAGCCATCTAAACTGACTGTGTAGACTTTGGCATTGATGCTGCCGGTAATCATTTGAGCGATAAATTTCAAGCCGTCGCCCAATTTTCCGCCAGGGTAATTAGCCGCCGCTTTGTATCCGGAGAGCACGCTCAACAATCGATCCGATGCGCGATTGGCTTCCATCCCTGCTTCGCGCAGCAACTTTACGTGTGGTCTTTGCAGATCGAAATCGGAATAGATGTCACTGAAGGCAGACAATTCTGCTGCGCGATCCGAGGCATGTTTTGGATCGGTGCGAAATTGAAATTCGGCGACGTTGCTTACCGACGGCACTACGAATTTGTGCGACGCAAGCGTTAATGGCAGCACACCGTCAATATTCACCGCAGGCAAAAGCGAGTGGAACGTTTCTTTGCGATCGGCAGTGGCGTCCAAGAATCTGCCCAACCATCCGGTTGAACCGATTAGATCTGGTTGTGCGGTTTGCCAGATTTCAGCCGAACGAAAGTGAGAACGGTTTGGGTTGGCATAGCCGACACCCTGAAACACTGCTACTTTTCCCTTACCATATAAATTTGACAGTGCACCCATGGCTGGGTGAAATCCGATTTTTCCATTGAGGTTGAGCGCTTCGCCGGGCTTGATCGCAATTGTTTTGCGTTGATCGTAGTATTTGCCGTCGGCATAAGGGACGACCATATTCAGTCCATCGTTGCCGCCGGCAAGATGTATAAAGACAAGACTACGGGAAATTGGTTCTTTGCGAATCAACTCCGCGGCAGAAGCCGCCAGTTGAAAAATTTCTTGTGGCGCCAGGCAGAGACTGAAAGCGCCTAAACCACTTGTGAGCAATTTTCTGCGGGATATCTGCATCTGTTCTTCTCTTCTTCGGTCACGCCAACTGATAAGTTGGCAATGTCATAATCAAATGTACCAGCCCGCGCATCTTGGCGTCGAGCGTTGTCTCATCGGTGATTGACTTAGCCGGTTTACCTTTGGCGTCGGTCGAAACATAGGCGATCAGTCGCGACCTGGTTTTAACCGGCACGTCGCCATCGACGAGTAGATTGAGAAAGTAATCGACCATACCAGCCGGCGAGCGCAGTCCCTGGCGATATGCTAATTGGCTGGGTGTAAGCTGACGTCTCAGCTCATCGAATTTTTGAGAAGTAACTGTGGTGGCGAAATTGAAACGTTGCATCATACTCTGACTGGATATCCAAGCTGGACCTCCGTCCCAACCTTTGACACAGGGAGGTTCAAAAATGTTTTGACCCATACTGGCTATTGTGCCTGGTAAGTCGATGTCCAGCTTTTTCAGTCGCAGGGTGCGGACAGTGCCGACAACCAGCTCTACTGGACTTTTTATTTTGCCGTGATAGGCGCGACTGCTGAAAAAATTTTTGTCGGTAAATATCGATTGCAGCATGGGCCGGATCTGGTTGCCGCTTTTAATATATGTTTGTGCCACCCGGTCGATGAAGTCTGGTTCCGGGTTTTCGAAAGCGAAATAGGTGATCAGCTTTTTCGCCAGATACCTCGCCGTTGCAGGTTCTTTGGCCAAGATATGGACGACATCTTCTCCGTTCAGATCGCCAGTTTTGCCCAGAAATTTCTTCTCACCGTGGTCGTGTTGCTGATCGTCGAAATAGAAGACGCCTTGCTTCGTGTGCCAACCGGTAAACGCCCGGGCCGATTCTTTGATGTCGGTTTCAGTGTAGTTGCCGATTCCCATTGTGAATAACTCCATCAGCTCACGCGCATAATTTTCGTTGGCATGACTTTTCACGTTTTCTTGATTGTCCAGATAAACAATCATGGCTGGATCTTTGGAAACACTGAGAAGTATCGACTCGAAATTTCCCAGGGCATTCGAGCGGAAGAGTTGATTCTGCCGAGACATTGCCAGCGGATCACGCACTTTTCGATCAGATGTAGCGAAGTGTCCATGCCAGAAGAGTGTCATCTTCTCTTCCAGAGGTCTGGCCGTGAAGATCATGCGATAAAGCCACCACTTCTTAAGGCTGTTTGGATTGCTGTAATCGAAGTGCTGGTGAGCGAGAATATTTTCCAGGCCGGAATTATTGATATGTTCAGGATGCAATAGCTCTGCCAGAGTCTGAGCATAGCCAATGCTCTGATAGTGGGCCAACTCTTGCGGATTGGCTCCGAATCCAGCTCGCCGCAGAAGATGTGCGATCCAGAAACCATCTTGTTGCGGAGCCAGTTTACTCATGTGGCACCAATTACGGTATCAGTCCGCCAGACTAATCGGTTATTGCTTAAGCGGCTCTTGTTTTTGCGACTGCTTCTTATGTTGCTCTTGGGTCTTCAATTGCTCTTGCTTTTTGAAGATGTCGTGCATCAGTTCTTCGGCCGCAGAATGAGGGTCGACTTGTTTATCCAGTACTTGTGAAAACAAAACGCGCGCTTCTTCCGAACTTTCGATCGAATTTTTCAGAGTTTCTCGTGCTCGAGCGGCAACGAGCTCGGACAGCTCTGCTTGTACCTTTGCTCGTCGACGCTCACCGAGCAAACCACTCTCTTTGAGAAAGGCGAAATGGTCTTTGAGCGCTTGCCAGAGTTTATCGACACCTTGCCCTGTTTCAGCTACCGCGACAATCACGGGTGGTCGCCACGAATGAGTGAACTGGCTCAATTCGAGGCTGCTCATGATTTCAGTCGCTGATTTATTGGCCCCGGGCAAATCACCCTTGTTGACCACGAATATATCGCCTATTTCCATAATGCCCGATTTGATCGCTTGAATGTCATCGCCTGAGCCAGGCATGAGCACAAGAATGGTTGTGTCTGCAGTCTGGGCGATCGCCAGCTCTGATTGACCGACACCTACGGTTTCGATCAAAATCACGTCGAAACCGGAAGCCTCGAGCATCCGCACGGCGTCGTAAGTGGCTAGTGCGACACCACCAGATTGACCATGATTAGCCATTGAGCGAATAAAGACGTTCTTGTCCAATGTGTGACCTTGCATGCGAATGCGATCGCCCAGGATCGCTCCGCCCGTGAAGGGGCTCGACGGATCGACCGCCAGCACACCGACTTTGAGTCCAGCCTGCCGCATCTCAGTAATTAGAGCGTCGACAAGTGTTGATTTGCCTACACCCGGAGAGCCCGTGATGCCAATCAAATGCGCTCGGCCGGAGTGCGAAAAAAGGCTCTTGACCAATTCTGAGGCGTCGGGACCGCCGTCCTCGACGACGCTTATCGCCTTAGCTAGAGCGCGCCGATTGCCTGCCAAAAGATCTTTTGATAGTGTTTCCAAGCTGCTTTTCAACTTCGTTCAGGTTGTGGTGATCTTGATTTTAGCAAGTGCGTACGATGGGGAACAATTCTATTTAGTGCTCTGTCCAGTTTATTAGGTGGCACTGCGCCCTAGGGTATATCTTGTGACCAAAGAATTAGCATCATTTCTAGCTACATCCCTTGTCTGCCTCAATCTGACAGGACTGCCGGCTTTCGCCGGCTGGGGCACCTTCACTATGACTGATGGCAACGGCGACGGTGTGAAGTACAAACATTCGCTTCTCGGTCAGCGGTCAATGCAAGCCGAGGACAAGCTTGGCGATTCATACGTGCACAAACGCGGATTGCTCGGTATCAATAGAGAAACTGGTGCGAGCGTACTGGGCAATGGCTTTGATGTCAAACATGGCCTGGTGAGCGGTAAAACTTACAAAGCCAGCGATATTCTCGGCGATTCTTTCAAATCGAAGAAAAGCTTCTTTGGCTTAGGACCGCGCAATACGACAGTCGATGTTCATGGAATGGGCAACGTCGTGCACAGCTATTTGCACCGATCTGAGCCCGGAATGGGCTACAGTGGTGGACCTTCCGCTGGGCCTGCCAGTGCCCCGTCAACCAGCCCAGATCCAGGTCCTGACGCCGGCATACCGGCTGCGCAAGGGCCCGATTCGCGATTGATTTCACCACAGGATTGGTCTCAACCCTGACGCCTGTCAGGGCTTTTTCGGCTTATTGAACGGCCAGCCTTGCTGCTTCTTGTCGTTGACACCGACTGTTTCAGCCTCAGCTCGTCTCTGCGCGTTCTCGGCTTCGTTCAACATTACCGCCAGCAAGTCTCTTTCAGACTCGCGCATCTTCAATTGCTGTTGTATATCGGAAATTCCGGCGCGCAGCTCTTCGACTTCGTTTAGCTTGACGTCCAGAACGGCTGTAACGCGTGACAATTCTTGATGTAAATGCTTGTTTTCTCGACTTTTATCAGCCAGTAGTAATCCCTGTGCCGTCAATTCTGCTTTCAAATCTTCGGCATCGCGAGCAACCCTTTCCAGTTCGCGGGTCTGTGCCGACAGGACGAGATTCTTCTCTTGTGCCTGCAAAAGCTCGTCTTGCAATTCCACGACCCTGGCCATTAGCGAGTTAAAATCCCACTCGCGACCGGTCGTCGGGTTTAAATTCTGATCTTCAGTTTGGGACATTGAAACTCAGCACTTGTGTAATCGCCGATTCAAGCTCTAATATTCCCTGAGATTTTGCTCTTCAATCTCACGGACGCTGGCCAGCCAGACTTTACCGCGGGACAAATAATTGGCAACCCAATCATCCAAAATATATAACATGTCTGCAATTGCATTGGTAGGTGGCACGCTCATAACTCCTCTTCAAACGCGGTTCAGCAATCTGAGCATCGTTGATGGGCGCATTGCCGCGATCTCGGATCGGGCGGGGGCAGATATGCCGGCCGGGCAAGTGCTCGATGTGACCGGCTGTTATGTCACGCCAGGATTAGTTGATATTCAGCTTAACGGCGGTCCCAGCTGCGACTTTTGGGGCAATCCGAGTGCCCGTGAGGTCGCTGCTTTTAGCGACGATCAACTCAAGGGGGGCGTCACCTGCATACTGCCCACACTGATCACTGCCGATATGGAGCACATTCGCAAAAATATCAAATTTCTCAAATCGGTTGGCGTAGGCGCCATCGAGATCGAGACGAAAGCGCCAAGTAAGACTGGCAGATCTAAGTCTCTCGTTCAGACTGAAACTGCTCCGAAACCGCGAGTGCGCATGCCTGGTTTCCATTTGGAAGGCCCCTGTTTATCGCCGCAACGACCTGGCG
>CAJCHQ010000798.1 GCA_903970295.1 Bryobacterales bacterium | reverse complement strand
GTGGATCCGATGACCGATTCGCTTCTGTTGCTCGGCTTTTGTTCGTCGGTAGGCAATGGGGATACTGGGGGGGCAGAGGCTGCCACTAGCCTGCCGCCTTGTTGCAGCGATATGAGATCGCGCGCAACGTCGTGAAAGTTTTGATATCTTCTTTCGGGTTCCTTCTCCAAAAGCCGCGCCATGAGCTGCTCAAGAGCCACGGGGAAGTCATTGCCCAACGACGCTTCTCGCAGCGAAGGCGCTTTCTCCTCTTTGTGCTTCATCATTGTCGACAGGGTCGAGTCTCCGATGTGGGGTGGAGTGCCAGTGAGAGCGTCGAACAAAGCACAGCCCATCGAATAGATATCAGTGCGTTTGTCGACAACTGTTCCCAAGCACTGCTCGGGACTCATATACAAAGGACTGCCAAAAATTTCGCCAGTGCGCGTCAGGTTCTGAGCCTCAGTGCCGCTTTCGGAAAGCTTGGAAATACCGAAGTCAACGATAACGGGAGAGCACTTGCTGATATCCGCCGCAGCAACAGATGTGCCGTAATTGAGCATGATGTTACTGGGCTTAATGTCTCGGTGGATGACACCCTTGTCGTGGGCGTGTTCGAGAGCAAAACTGATTTGGGTGAAAATTCTCAAAGCGTCGACTGCCGGCAAAGGACCCAGGCGTTGAACACGCGCATCAAGGCTCTCGCCTAAAATCATGTCCATGAGGTAAAAAGGCTGTTTGCCGTCGATCAAACCGAAATCGTGAATTTTTATCACATGCGCGTGGTCGAGGCGGCTGACTGCCTCGGCTTCTTTCTGGAAACGCCGCCAGGCAAGATCGGTGACGCCTTGCACGTCGAGCGTCTTCATGGCAAATTCCTTGCGCATGAAAATCTGCTCGACCCGGTATACCGCTCCCATACCACCTCGACCGAGCAAGGAGAGAACCCGATAGCGGTCGGCTACGACTTGACCAACGGCAAAATCCGCCGGCGGGCCAGCCGAACGGCTATGGCTGGTCGGACGCAGCGGGGAGGGGCTGCGATCTAGTCTGGATTTAGAGAAGTCATCCATGGATTGACTCTTCGGGCGCACATCTGTTATTCCACGAACACAAACTAACGCTCTAACACAACGCTTAACTCGAAGGATAATCATCATCTGTGACAAGAGAGTGACGAGAAAGCAAAACTTTTTCGACCAGTTGGCTACAAATGGTGGAAATTCTGCGAACTTGGACTTGCAACCAGTCACTTAAATCCGCGACAGCCACGATGCCAGCACCGAATATGGTGATAGCCAAGAACCGATGCCACTGTTGACACCGCCGACATATTCGTTCGTCATAGAGCCTCTGGCGGGTTCCGGTGTGCGATGGAGATCGAGGAGTTGAGTGAACAACGAAGAAGTCGATTGAAGGCTTGTCAAACAGCAGTATTACCTGCACCCATTTGCAACCAACCGGGTAAAGTGCGGGTGAAGTAGAACTGCTAAAGTCCAGAAGACAAAGCCGACGACGGGATTCGAACCTGCGACCTGCTGTTTACGAAACAGCTGCTCTACCGGCTGAGCTACGTCGGCATGGAAACCATTATAGGGGAAAGGCGCCAGAGGTTCAAAGGCGAGCTTTACAAGGAGCGTCATACTATCAAATGGTAACCAGGATGAGGCCGGGCGAGAAACCGGTCGAAATCTGCAACCAGACGGCTTTCACACTTTTTTAACTGTAACCCAAGGTGTTTTGGCAACCGGTTACGGTCTTTCCACTTTTAGTTTCTTGCCATCGTATTTGACAAGCACATCGATCGAGTCGTTCTTCGTATGAGGTACGTTCTCAAACGGCGAGCAAGCGTTGATGGCACGCTGCAAAGCCTGGACAATCGAATCTAATTCGGCTGGCTTGGTCAGATCCAGCTTCGTCACTTTGCCATCCTCATCGATGGCTACGTTCAACGTGCACTTCAATTTCTTGAAATGTTCTTTCTTGATTTCGTCTTGTGCATCGTCGGGCAACTTCAACTTCGACCTGATCGCATCTGCAATCACAGTGCAATACTTGTCGAGATCAGCATCAGAAGCCAGCGGCTGTTCAGTGCCTTTTTTGGTATCATCAGGCTTGACTGCATCGTCGTGACCTTTTCCGGCTTGTACCGAAGAGTTTCCGGCCATCTTATTGGCTCTATCCTTAAGCACGATTTCCATTTGATCGATGAGGAATTCAGTGCCTCTCGGGTCATAGGGTTTCGCCGGGTCTTTAGCTCTGCTGATCACCAGAATAGACTTTCCGGCTTGGGGCGACGGGAAACCGCCAACGAGTATGCGGATCTTCTGCGTTTTGTCTTCGAGCAAGGAATACTCGCCGACCGTTGTCGCCAATTTTTCACTGCCCAGAAGTGATTGGTGCTCGTCATACTGGGTGTCTGGTTCATTGGCTGCAATGTCAGTTTGCATTGGTGGCTTGTTTCGGAAATTGGCCAAATTCTCTACAGCTGCCATATCATCCATGATTTCGAATATCACTTTGTTGTTGCCCTGGTCAGATTCCATGCCAAAAGATTTGGCCGGCTTCGTCAATTCAGAAGTGTCGGTAAACCAATAACCAGGAATCGCCGTGCCGGAAAAACCAGCGTATTCGACGGCCATTTGCACAGCCTTTTCAGAACTTTTCGGATTTTGATCAGTCGGCGCTCCGCCTTGAACAGTGGGGCTGACAGTGGCTGTCGGAGGCGGTTGGCACATGGTCATCAAAAGCAGTGGGAAACAAACGATGATACCGCCGAAGATGGCAAGCTGTTTGTTGCTCAAGTTGTATTGAGTCTTCAAATCAAGAACTTTTTTACCAATCGGGTGAGCGGCTAGTTTACCCAATTTCGTATCCGGTTCTTGCTCCGGCGGTGGCGCCTCGACCGGCGTACCGCAGTTGAAACACGGTCCAACCTTGGTGTTGGTCATGTGGCAACTGGGACAGACGAATTTTTCTAGGACGGCAACTGCACCCGGTGCGGCTTCTTCGTCTTCATCATTAGCACTACGCAATCGAGTGAAACCAGAGGTCGTCTGTCCCTCTTCTTGAGCACGCAATTTCTTGGTGCTCATATCGAGCAAAGCGCCCATCCACATCATTTGATAGAGCTTGACCGGCGGTGCAGGTTGTCCTGGTTTCGGCGTGTGAGCACCACTGTGAACACCAATTAGTTTGTAGTCTTTGAGAACCAGAGCGCCTGGTACACCAACCGGCAAACCAACTGTGTGCAACATATTTTTAGGCTGCAAAGCATTGGCAACACCAAAGAAATTTCCTTGCATCCAGGTCGGTCTACCAGAGATCGGATCGAGATAGAAAGCCTGTAGTGGATCCCAGGCGTGCACTTCGAAATCGGTATGTGATGTAAGTGGCTGTCCTAATTGGCCATTGCAATGAAACGGTGTGGCGCGATTTATCATCGACACAACCGCTTTATTTACCAGCTCTCGCATGGCCGTAGCGACCGTATAGGTGTCAGCGCCAACGCGCTCAGACAAACGATCGATGGTCATGTAGCCATCCAGACCTTCCCACAAACGCTCGAGCAACCACTGAATATTTTCACTTACCTGCGACGGCTCGATCGTTTCAATTCGTTTCTGATAACGTGCATCGGGACCACCAAGATATGCCAGAAGCTGCGGCAGTTCTTGTGAACGTCGCACTGCTTCTTCGATCAAAGCATCCGATGGGGCAATGATGTCTCGCACATTTCCCCATGAAAAATTCGACTGCCCCTGGAAAGCATAACCCTGAGCTGGTTTCCGATAGAGCAGCTCGAAAAAAGCGAGTTCACCGAGCAGTCCTCGATAATAGACTTTCAGAATTTTGCCTTGCCCAACAGCAATTCTGGCAATTGGCACGTTGCGCGCATCGAAAAGAGTAATCAAACCAGTTCGTTGCGATTGCAATACACCAGAGAGGATCGGCACCAGATCGCCACCCTGAATGCTGCCTGAAGCATCGACTCCTTCATTAGAGAAGGGAATGGTCAGGGCGCGATTGAGTTCGCCGACTTTATCAATCGACATCTCAGTTAACTGCGGATCCAGGACCAAAGAGGCCATGTCATTGGCAATCACCAATTGCTCACCGGGATTACCGGTTTGAGACAGATACCAGGTCCGAGCCAAACGCTTGTCAAAATCATTGTGCAAAGCCAGTGATTTAACACCGAGGAGAATGTCAGGATGCACGAAATTTACTTGCAAAGCCCAGGGTGCTTCGATGTAGTTGTAAACAACACTAGCGCAGGTTACAGCTCGGCTTTTCGAGACCAGGAATGCTTGTCCCAGTATTTTTGGCGGATTCGTGGTCCGATCCATGACATAGCCAGTGGCATCGGCGTAATTCTGCTGAATTTGTTCGAGACTCATATCTTAATCGTGTCCAGGCAAGGGCTCTCCGGTCGTTATACCACCTTTGTAATGCGATCAGCTCGCAATGGCATCATAAGTCTAAATGATTCGGGCAAAAGTCTGAAGCAGCACCACAGTAATAAAGCGCTGGTCGCTGAAAGCACAATCGACGGGGCTAATTGTGCCTGGTAAAACATATTCCCGGGATGACCAAAGGTAAAGCACACCGCCGGCTTAGATTATCAGCAACAACGGTCGAGTAAATTTATAGGCTGGGTACTTTATTAACCCGGCCGTGATGAGGCGCCGTGTCTATGGCTGGATTGCCGCGATGCCCGGTCCTTGCAAAGGCCTCGTCTCGATCTGCAGCCCTTGTCGGCTGAGGGGTTAGCAAGATGCAGTGAACAGCCGTCCAGTAAGGTGGCAAGCAGTAACGACAGGGTTTTTCTCCTGAAGAAGTAGCCTGATCGAGATTCTGAAAAAACTGAACGTGCCGAGGGTTCATAGCTTGAGCAAAAGGACATGACGGCTGATGAAATTTGAGTGAAAAAGAATTGCCCCAATATCGGGCCGGATCTGCCACCATTGGCAGTGGCGTAACAGATAGATCTTCTTCCTGGTGGGGGACCACAGGCGGTGCCTCCTCACTAATGGATTTGGCATCATCCGACGAAACTAGATTGTTTTGCTCTTCAGCGCCCCTCGCATATGGCACGACGGACAAAAAAGCAAGAGCAAAAATAATGAAAA
>CAJCHQ010000797.1 GCA_903970295.1 Bryobacterales bacterium | reverse complement strand
ATTGGGGCACGTGGTAGTCGCGCTGACGACCGATGAGCAAATTGAAAAGCACAAAGGTTATAAGCCGGAATTGAATTACGAAGCTCGTAAAGAGTTGCTCTTGGCTCTTCGCTATGTAGATGAAGTGGTGCCATCCAACTGGCTGATCGAGCAGGAATTCGTGAAACAGCATAACTGCGATTTGCTTTTTCACGGGGAAGACAATTCCAATCAAGTCGAGGCAGTGCGTACTTTCGCACGAACACCGAACATCTCCAGCAATGCCATGCGAGAAAAAGCAATTGCATCGCTTTCGATGCTGGCTAATTCAAAAAAATGTCTGCTCACACCTGGACCCAGCAATCTGCACGCAGAAAATGTCTCTGGTATTCATCCGGTTTTTACCAGGGGTGATACCGACTTCGATGCCATCCAGAGCACAGTCCTGGAAAAGATTCGCGCTCGCGCCGGGCAAGATTCGATCGCCTGCATGCAGGGCTCGGCCACTACTGCTATTGAAGTGGCCACCAGTAATTTTTTGTACGGCAAAGTTCTGGCAGTGACCAGCGGATATTACAGTGACCGCATCGTAGCAATGCTCAAACGCAAAGCAGAGCGCTTGCAGCTGGATTTGACCGCAATCAATTACGACGAATTCATGAAACAGCGTGAAAGCCTGAAAGGTTTTGCCTGGATCGTCGCGGTTTCGACCGAAACTGCTGACGCGTTTCTATGCGATCTAAAAGAACTAAAACAAGCAGCCAATCGCATGCAAGCGAAATTAATGGTAGACGCCACAGGATCGATTAATCTCGAAGCAGACCATGAGCTCGCCGATGTTTCTATGTTCAGTTCGTGCAAAGGATTGGGCGGGCTGACGGGTGCGGCATTTATCACTTACAACAAAATATTGTTGGAGCGACTGAATCCAAACCCAAAAGAATTCATTTTGGATTTGAGCACCTACATCGAGAAAAAGACCACTGGTCCCGCTCACTCGCTTCTGTCAATGCATCTGATCGCCGATCGATTCTCCGAGCTGGGACAGCGCGTGCGAGATAGCAAAGCAATCTTTGTGGAAAAATACAAAAAGCACCTCGTCCGCACCACAAACCAACCTGCCCTGTGCACAAAATTCACGGCCAATTCGATTCAAGTTCCGCCAGGTACCGTGCTTTATCAACCACGTTCGATCGAAGCGGGCGCCCACGTAATTTGCCATCTATTCGATCAATTTTTGGCTAACCGAGCGATTGGTCAGTTTTACGATGCAGTCATAATCGAATAGCTCCCGGAGAGTGATCATGAAACTGTCGAAAGCGGAACATCAACGATTTGAAGAAGACGGATTCGTGATCTTTCCAGGTATGTATTCGCCTGAAGAAATTGCCGAAATTTCTGCCGCGATCGATGAATTATCGGCAAAAACACCGGATAAGGGCAAAGAGATGGCGTATTTCGAGGACAGTCTCAGTGAAAAGGGCAAAAGAATACTATCTCGCATCGAGCGCTTTGCTGAGTACAATCCGGTCTTGAAAAATCTCGTTTATGGACAAAAGATGATCGAAACTGCGGCTCAGCTACTCGCCGATCAACCGCTTTTGTTCAAAGAAAAGATCAATTTCAAAATGCCCGGCGGTGCCGGCTTCGAGGCTCATCAGGACATCCAACCCGGCTGGGACAGCTACTGCCCATATTTCATTTCTGTGCTTGTCACAATCGATGACAGCACGATCGAAAATGGGTGCTTGGAGCTGGCGGCCGGATTTCACAAGAACGGCATGATCGGTGAGCGCTGGAAACCTCTGACCGCCCAACAACTGGAAGGGATTACCTTCAAATCGTATCCGATGGCGGCCGGAGATGTAGCCTTCTTCGATTGCTTTGTGCCGCATCAATCAAAACCGAATTTGACATCGAAGCCGCGCCGAAATCTCTATCTCACCTTCAACAGAGCGAAAGACGGAGATCATCGGGAAAAGTACTTCGCCGACAAGAGAAAGAGCTATCCGCCTGACAATGAGCGCGAACCTGGTATAGAGTATGTCTTCAAGGTCTAAGCTAAGGTTGTCGAATCAGTCGGTTCATCAGTGCTTTTGACTTCGGTTTGGGCGGCATCAGCAGTTGGTTTCGGTTTGCCCAATCCGAGTTTGCGAGCGACTTGTTGCCGGAAAGATAGAAAAAAAGCGGCGCCGACGCCGAAAATCAGCTGCAGCATATAGGCACCGGTACCAAGATCGAAATAAGCGTGAGCAGGGGCGGGAACAGCGACGTAAAAATATAATGCCAGCAAAACAGCATTTCCAAGCAAAGTGCTAAACATAGTAAGTTCCTTGCAGAGCCTGCAGCCATTGTGCCCGAGCCAATCGATTGTCAAACCCAAGAGGTCGGGGCGATACCGGCACTGACCATGCCTGACCCGCGAGCGACCACGACGGACAAAGCTGCGCTTAGAGTACAAATGAGACAAATGAGGTATGTTTGTCTGCGAAGCCCTGTGCAAGTGAGTCGAATCGATGGCCAAACAAGTTTATGTGGCAATGTGTGCCGATCTCATTCACCCAGGACATCTAAACGTTCTCAAACATGCAAAAGAGCTTGGTGAAGTAACGATTGGACTTTTGTCTGATAAAGCGATAGCCAGCTTCCACAGACTGCCGTTTCTCAACTATGAACAGCGCAAAATCGTGGTCGAGAATCTCAAGGGAGTGGCGCACGTTGTTGAGCAGGAAACGCTCGATTACACGGCCAACTTGAAATCCCTGAAACCAGATTTTGTCGTGCACGGCGATGACTGGCTGGAAGGACCACAAAAAGAAATTCGATCGCGCGTGATTGAATTGCTTAAAGAATGGCAAGGGCAGCTTGTCGAGGTGCCTTACACGCATGGAATTTCGTCTAGCGCTATCAACGAACAACTGAAAACCATTGGCACCACCCCCGATGTCAGAATGCGCAGGTTTCGCAGACTGCTCGATGCCAAACCCATGGTTCGCTTGATCGAGGCTCACAACGGACTGACTGCTCAAATGATTGAAAACTGCTCGTTCGAGACCGAAACAGGATTGCTCGAATTTGACGGAATGTGGCTGAGCAGTCTGACTGATTCCACGGCTAAAGGCAAACCAGACATCGAGTACGTAGACAAGACTTCGCGCCTGGCCACGATCAACGATATTCTGGAGATCACAACAAAGCCAATTATATTTGACGGAGACAGCGGTGGGTTGCCTGAGCATTTTGTTTTTACTGTGCGCTCGCTGGAACGGCTTGGCGTTTCTGCCGTGATCATCGAAGACAAAGTCGGACTGAAGCGCAATTCGCTTCTGGGCGTGCATACCGGAGATGTATCGCAAGACGAAGTCGATCATTTCTGTCACAAGATCTCCCAGGGCAAAAAGGCTCAGGTGACGCAGGATTTCATGATCATCGCTCGCATTGAAAGCCTGATTTTGAACAAGGGGATGAAAGATGCACTTTATCGTGCCGACAGATACTTAGAGGCCGGCGCAGATGGAATCTTGATCCACAGTCGTAATAAAGACGGTGCGGAGATTATCGAATTCAGCAAAAAATTCAGAGCCAGCTTCGGCGTGCCACTTTTTGTGGTGCCAAGCTCATATCCTCAAGTACGCGAAGACGAGCTTGCAGTAGCCGGTGCCAATGTAGTGATCTACGCCAATCATCTGCTTAGAAGCGCTTACCCGGCAATGATGCGAACGTTGGAATCGATATTAAAAAACAAGCGCAGTCATGAATGCGAAGATCAGCTGATGTCGATCAAAGATTTGCTGCATCTGATTCCAGGAGGCACGTGATCCAAGCCGAATCATTTCTGGATGCGCTTCTCGAGAACGACTTCGCATTCTTTGCCGGGGTGCCTGACTCTTCGCTGAAAAGTCTGATTGCCCTGCTCGATGGAAAAGGAGTGAAAAACTATATTTGCGCCAACGAAGGAGCGGCGATTGCATTAGCCTGCGGCTACCATCTGGCGACTGGCATGATACCGACTGTGTACATGCAAAATTCTGGATTGGGCAATGCCGTCAACCCATTGCTTTCACTCGCGCACCAACACGTTTATGCTATGCCCATTCTCTTAATCATAGGTTGGCGTGGTGAGCCGGGCAAAGCCGATGAGCCACAACATTTCGCCACCGGCTAGCACACAATAGAAATTTTAAAAAGCCTCGACATTCCCTACCAGATAATCGCACCGGATAGCTCTGGCGAGGAACTACTAAAGGAAGCGAAATCGACTCTGACAAAATCGTCTAGCTCGTTTGCTTTGCTTTGTCGAAAAGGTTTGTTCGACAAATCCGTCTCGGCCACATCTGCTAGCACTTATGGCATGAGCCGAGAAGAAGCAATCAAAATAGTGGCAAGCGCCTTACCAGAAGAAACGGCAATTGTCTGCACAACCGGACAAGCCGGCAGAGAGCTTTACGAGTTTCGAAAGAACAACGGGCAAAGTCATGAACAAGATTTTCTCAATGTCGGCGCCATGGGACATGCCTCTCAAATCGCTCTGGGCATAGCTGTGCAAAATGCAGCAAGAAATGTGGTATGCCTGGACGGCGATGGCGCCTTGATCATGCACATGGGGGCTCTGGCCATAATCGGTCAATACCAACCGCCAAACTTCAAGCATGTCGTAATCAACAATGGCGTTCATGATTCTGTCGGGGGTCAGCCAACAGCAGGTTTGACCATCGACATTCCAGCAATTGCTAGGGCCTGCGGTTACAAATATACTGCCAGCTGCGCACGCGCGGATGAGCTGGCAGCGGCCGTTGACCGATGCGTCAGCGCAGAAGGTCCATGCCTGCTTGAAATTAGAGTGCACCCTGGGGGCCGAGACAATCTCTCTCGTCCGCCACAACAATTTCAGGACAGCAAAAACGAATTCATGAGCTTTATTCAGCGTAGCTCGTGATGCGCAGGTGATACCGCAGCAGCTAACTCGCCATTTCCGATTGGGAGTTCCCAGTCGATCGGAATGCACATTGGTAATGCTCGACGTTGCGACGTTGCTGTGTTCAATTCAAAAATCAAATGATCGAGACAACAACCATTGACCAAATTTCAACGGAAACTCTAACGGCACGTGCAGAGTCGCCTTAGCGAAAATCGAATGATGATTGCAGACCTAGCCGATTCGAGAAATAGAACGACCGTTGCCAACGGTCTTTAGCGACGCGGTCGCCAAGTCAAGTCAGTCTAAACAAGTCTGACCAGTGCTCGTCCGGCACTTCAGTAATTAAACCCTTGCGAAAAGATTAGGGCCGGCCTGTCCGCGACTGCCCGGCTGTGCCATATAGATAACCGTCTAACGGTACGCAGAATGACCGCCAAGAAATCGGGCATGCCGGCCGGGCGCTCGAAACATTGCAGCAACTAAACTCCTGAAACGTTTCGGTTATTGCCCAAACAGGCAGTCAGTTTAACCTCGGCACTGCACAGGGCAAGATGATTGCCGGAGTTCTAGCTGTCTTGTCCCAGTTCGAGCGGGATTTGATAGCCGAGCGCACCCGATCTGGATTGGCTGCTGCGAAGGCGCGCGGTAAGAGGCTAGGTCGGCAGAAAGGTCAGAATCCGAGTGACAAGTACGCAGAGAATGTGTTGAAGCTGATTGATGAGGGGCGAAGTTATCGCTGTATAAGTCACGAATTGCAGATCGACAAGAAAACTGTCACAGCGATTGTCAAACGCAGCAAAGTGGCTGGTTCCGTTTTGCTATTCTCCGGCACCAAACACCCGCGTATACCAGTAGGCTGACTCATCCCTGAACCATGACTCATTCTCAGAATTTAGTTGTGACTTCAAAAAAGACATGTCCAAACCGTACCGATCGAGTAGGGCAAGCATTGATCGCAGACTTCGGTTACTAAGCTGCGGTTCATTGAGCGCAAGTAGCAAACTTCCATCTGTTGGATCGGCAAGCGAAATATTTTCTACAGTGTCCAGTTTTTTCAACCACCCAAAAAAGGCCTCCTTATCGCAGGTATCATGATAACCCCGGGGTTGTGGAATCGCCAGAGTGTATCCATTTGATATGCCATCACGCGAGGGTCTACGGGATTGCGCAAACCAAACGGTTAGCTCTAACTGACATTCCAATACGGCCGATAAAAAAGCGATGTCTAAATCGCACGAGTTTTCTTCCCTCGAATCAACTCTGATTGAAATGAAGCCTTTGTAATTCAATTTTCGAAGAGATGTTAATTCTTCTTTTTTCTGCAATAAAAAGTCTGTCCAATCCGGAAAAGGATCTTCAAAATCGCAACCTTTATCGTTGGGAAGTTTGGTCATAATCCACCAACCGCTGTAAACCTCTTCTAGACCTTTCGGTCTATCTCTGGTCCAATAAAAACTAGGCGCAGAAATAGTGGAGATGGTTCGTTTAAATTGCTATTCAAAGCTATCGCCGCAACCCTCCTGGATAAATATTTAGCGGAGAATTCTGGACTTCCCGGACCTGTTGGCACCCAAACATTACCATATGCGTCGAGCCAGCCGCCCTTGCCACTCGGCCCTTTAACCCTTTGTATTTCCTCATTGCCCATTTTACTAGGTAGGCATCAAGACGCTCCAAAGTTGGACGCATGCTAGTTCGGTAGAATTTACCAAAATAGTTTATCCATCCCTGTACTTGCGGATTGATATCTTTCGCAAGTTGAACAATTGACTTGTCGCTACGCTGGTTCAGCTTCCAA
>CAJCHQ010000796.1 GCA_903970295.1 Bryobacterales bacterium | reverse complement strand
TTGTGATGAAGAGATTCTCCTGGTCATTATGGAATCCGTTGTCCAGTCCCAAACTACAGATTGCCGCTTGGCCTTTTCTCTGTGGCTTTTTTCTAATACTGCCGGCTCTTGCTTCTCCACCTGTGCGCATTGCCATAGTTCCAGGCGGTGGCAGCGGCATCGAGCAAGATGTTGTCGACCAGATTTCAGGGCAGCTCGCGAACATGGAAGATGTCGTTCTGAGCACGGTCAATCCTGATTGGTACGTGGTTTGCAATGTGCAAGAAAAGATGGATCAAATGAGCGGGCAGATTCGTTATAACGGCACAGTCACGATCAAGACGACCGACGGGCACGTGATTGGCACTTACGCAGTGCAGAAATATAACCAGGATTTTTCCATGAGTCCGGGCGCGCCTCTGAACAAAGCTCTGGTCGACAGAGCCGCCCGCGACGTCATCAGCCAGTTAGCCGACCGCGCGATCGGGCCGTTACAACAAGCCGTGCAGATCGAAATGGAAACGCGGGAAAGAGTAGACAAGGCCAACGAATTAGCCGAAGCGGGCAAGTTCGACGAAGCCATGCAGCTGATTGAGCCAATCACCCCCGACACCACACACTTCGGTCAAGTGCAAAATCTGCATGAACAATTAGCTGCTGACAAGCAGGCCGTCGAATTGATGAAAGCCGCTATCGCCAAAGAAAAAGCTGGACATTTTGCCGAGGCATTACCGCTTTTCCGTCAGGTCAACCCTAAATCCAGGCTGAGCCGGCTGGCTAAACAGAAAGTCGTCGAATGTAGTGCGGCCATGAAAAGTAAACCGCTAGCGAAAACCCCGAGCAAAGGTCCAGTTGCTGTTGGTACTCGTAAAACCGCACCGGCTGGGTCAGCGCTTTCTGAGAAGGACGTAGCCGAGAAGCAGAAAGCTCTAATGGAAGAGGTTTCCGGCGCTCCGCGCTAGAAGAAATTGGCCGTTGGGAACTATCGTGCTCGACTTATAAATAATCGTTAGAATATCGCCCTTTCCAGTATGAGGGCTTTAAGGTTGGGTCGCTATCCGGTAGACTGATGCCGGTTTCCTTTGTCGGGCTGGCGTCCGGCGGGAATCAATTCAACAGCCAAGGAGCGAGAAATGAAACTGCGCAGAGTGAGTGCGATTTTGATGGCACTTTTCCTGGTAGCCCCTCTGTTTTTTCCCCTCACCGCATCGGCGTCAACTAAGAGGCGAATCGCCATTCTGCCTTTTGAATACGGTGCTGTCAGCTCGACTGTAGGCACAGTCGACGTGGGCAAAGGCATTACCTCGTTGTTGATTACCAAATTGGTCAATGATGGCACCTATTCGGTTGTAGAGAGACAGGTGCTGGATTCGATTTTGAAAGAACAGAATCTATCCGTCAGCGATCGGGCTGACCCGGGAACGGCTTGCAAAATCGGTAAATTACTCAGTGTTGATGCGATTATCGTTGGCACGGTGACGCAATTCGGCTTCGAATCGAAAACTGCCAATGTCGGCGCCGGCGTCAGCGCTGTCGGCTCTCATGTCCCTTATGGTAGCTTCCTCGGCGGTTTTGGCGGCATCAAACATAGCAGCAGCAAAGTGCGCGTGTCGGTCGATGCCCGCTTGGTCGACATCAACACATCCGAAATCCTGGCGGCCACGCATGGT
>CAJCHQ010000795.1 GCA_903970295.1 Bryobacterales bacterium | reverse complement strand
GCAGAAGTTTTGCATCAGGCTTCTCGTACTTTCCTGGCTCCAGGGATACATCACAAAGAATGCCTTCTAACGTGGGAGCATAAACCTTACGGTTCGAATAAAATGCCATCTCCTCACCGCACTTATATTCAAAGTGCATTTTAGTGCCAGTTATCGTGACTTTTGCCTGCGGGTAAAACTTTTCCACCAGCTTCTTCAGGGAAGTAAAGACTGGGTTTACAGCCGCTTCTAGTTCTTCCTTGGTTGGCTCTGCGTTTTTGGAGACTGTCGCAGTTTGAGGTGGGGTCGCAGGGGGCACGACCGAGGGGGTTGTGAGAGTTGGACCAGCCCCGCCTTCCATCATTTTTTTGATCCGGTCCCTCGTGTCCTTGGGTAACGCTGCAGTAAGACTTCTGAGCCGCTGCGCGTCAGTGCCACTATTTTGTCCTCCGAAGATCAACGTTTCGAGCCTGACAAGTCGTTGCTCAGTAGTTTGAGTCGGATAGTTCGCTTCAAAGAAAAACTCCTCGAGAGCGTTTAATCGTGATGGATTGAATTCGGTTGGTGATGCCAGAGTGGCAGCTTGGGGTGTGGAACCTTGGGGTGTGGAACCTGTTGTGGCGGGAGGCGGTGTCACACCCTGAGCTGGCGCAAGCGGATTGGCGGTAGGCTCTGACAGGACCAATTTTGCGATAGCGTCCGTGACTTCGGTTCTGGATTTTTCCGGCAGCGCGGCGATTATGCCCTTGACGCGGTCGGTCGATGTTCCCTCTATGTGCTTGTGGAACACCATCATTTCAAGGCGGTCGAGTCGTTGCCAGTGCGCTTCACTTGAATAGTTTTTATCGAGAAGGAACTTTTCGAGGATATTTAGTTGGTCAGAGACATTTGCAAGCGCCATGGCATCTGCGTTGCTGGATGCTGCTGGTGGAGGCACTGCTGCTGGCGATTGGGCTGCCAACAAAATCGTGTTGTTTGCGTAGCTGACTGGTGCTAAGAATACGATGGCGCTCAGGGGAAGAGCGAGCATCGATGCTGTACGTTTAATTTTCATGGTTTTATTCCGCCGTGTAACCGAGTCGATCTGACATAATTCCTGTAAGCGTGTCAAGTAAGGTCGCAAGAATCTTTGTGCATGAGATATTCTACTAGAATATCTACGTGCAACTAATATTCGCAGTGTGAATTGGGAACATTAATGGGCAATGCACAGCCCGGAAGTGCCACCGTTATTTGGATAGCGAGCCCGAGCACATGCTCTCTGAGGAAAACAGACGCTGGCTTTTTGGAAATGTTCGCGGTCGTTTGATAGTTAATCTTGCTAACTTAAATCGAGTGATGACAATCGACTTTTAACACTTTCCTTCGCTTCTCTGCGTGTGAGATTCAGATTTGGCGGTATGGTGGCATTTTGATACTATTGTTTTCAGCTCGTTCAGATCGATGAAATCGATCAAAGCGATCAAAGGATCAAAGCGTTTAAGTAATCCAAGTAATCCAAGTAATCCAAGTAATTCAGATCGTTCAAGCGAACAAATCAAACAAATCAATTGAGCGATCAAATGGCTAATCGGCAGCTCGATCAAATCGCAAATTGTGCATCGCGCATGCTTGCCACAACTTCGCGAACTTCAGCCATGTTTTGATAACGATTCTGCACTTCTTTTTCCATCATCTTCGACACGCAGTCTTCGATATCGGTGGGGAATAGCACCGGTATAACCGACGACAGCGGCGGCGGTATCTCATGAAAATGCTTTGTGAATATCTCTGTGATGTTGTTGCCCTGAAATGCTTTTTGTCCGGTCAGTGCTTCGAACATAACGCAGCCCAGTGAATATATATCTGTCCGTTGATCGAGCGAACGTCCGCTGCACTGTTCCGGTGACATGTAACAAGGTGTTCCGCTCACCAGAAGCTTTTGTCCTTGCTCGCCGGTTTCTCCCGAATCCCGACTCATTATTTTAGCTACTCCGAAATCCGCTAACTTCACAGTTTCGTTGCCATCGGCATCCTTGACGATCAAAAAGTTGCTTGGCTTTATGTCGCAATGAATTACGCCGGCCTCGTGAGCTGCAATAAGTGCATCGCAGACTTGCAGAAAGAGGTATTTGAATCGCGGCAATGCCAGACGCGTCTCAATTTTCAGCACGTCGTCAAGAGTGATGCCTTCGCACAATTCCATAACAATATAAGGTTCGTGGTCGCGAGAAACACCAAAATCGTAGATGCCGATAATGCCATCTTGATTCAGACAGGCAATTGACATTCCTTCCTGTTGAAATTCTCGAATGGCCTTTTTGTCGCTGAGTAAAGATGGGTGCAAGACTTTCAACGCGACGAGCCTTTTCATGTAAATGTGCTCAGCCTTGTAGACCGTTCCCATTCCACCAACACCAAGTACAGATTCGATCGCATATTTATCTGCGAATACTCGGCGCTTGTCTTCGCCTTTAACTGGCGCTTCCAACCAATGTTCTGCAGATTCTGGTTCGGGTGTTGCGGCGAGCGCAGATTGAGTCACTTGATGCTGATGAGCAGATTCATAGCCAAATGCCTGAATGATTCCGCGCATCACTGCAGCAACAGCATCTTCGCTGGATCTAAGTTGCTGGGCTATCTGCTGAGCGGAGAGTCCGTCACGAATCAATTTCAAAACTTGCATCTCGAAATTCTTCAATTCGACATTTGTGTTCGCTCTCCCGGAGCCATGATCTCGCACAACTGTGTCTGCAACGAGAGGGTCAATCCAGACCTTGCCCTGCAGCACCATGTCGATTATGGCAGCGACGTGCTCAACCGGCCGGGATTTCAAACAATAGGCATCTGCGCCTGCTCCTAGCGCTGCGGCGACAACATCGGATGTGTTGTGAGACGTAAACATCACAATACGCGTGCGAGGCAACTCTTGCTTGATACGCCACGATGCCTCGATGCCGTCCATTTGTGGCAAAGACACATCCATCAAGATCACGTCTGGTTTAATGCGTCGAGCTTCGAGGATCGCGTCTTCGCCTGTGCTAGCCTCGGCCGCGACGTCGTACTTATTAAGACCCTGCAGCGACATCTTCATGCCAAGCAGGGTGAGAGGCTGATCTTCAACCAACAAGATTTTTGGTGCCGCTTCAGTCATTCCAATTTCGTTGAAGGGTTATAGAGGTGGAGTTCGACTCGATGTACTGTGACCATAGCTAAAGCTACTGTGAACAAAATAACTGAAGCATACATCTCCAGTAACCATCCTAACAACTTTTGGCAGAAATCTTACAGATAACTCCGTCCAGAGTAAAGGACTATGCTTCTGCTCAACAACAAAGGCGTGGTTTTACGCAATACCGGTTACGTGTCGGTCACTTATAACAGGTGATGCCCGGGAGGTTATTTACTGAGACGTTTGGTGGTGCTATCGGTTCCACGTGCCGCAAAGCACAGCCCGTCGTGAAAATTGCCGATCACCGAATACTCGGGCTTGACCACATATTTTCCGGTCGCGTCTACATAACCGAACTTTCGATTGAAGCCACTACCAACGGTGACTCTAGCTTTCCCTTCGCGCATCTCTTCGGCGTAAGCTAGCGTTGGTCCAACTAATACTTGACCCGTCTTATCGATGTAGCCGTAAGTGTCAGGCGTAACTCTGAACCGCACGGCAGCAACGCCTTCGTGGAATTTCTGGGCGCCGTAGATGATCGCTGGAATGATCATCTTGCCATTTTTGTCAATGAATCCGAATGTGCCTTCATACATTGGATTCTTCGTGACGCTGGTATTTACAGCAGCCAATCCTTCGCTAAATGGGTAGGCTGCAGTGAACTGTCGGTCGATTACAACAGCGCCTGTCTTATCTATGTAACCCCATTCATCGCCTTTCTTGACGGCTGCAAGCCCTTCTTGAAAATCGCCAACTTCATCGTAAATCGGCTTGATCACTATGTGACCGGCGTCATCCATGAAGCCTTTGACCCATTTGCTGTTTCGATCATTAGGATCTCTGGGCATTGAAATTCGCGCCATTCCTTCGTGGAAGGTGCCCATCTCAGTCACTTTCTGCCTGGTCAACTCCTCGCCAGAGGCATCTACGATGCCATATTCACGCTTATCTCTGAACTTGAATTTGTCCTGGCTTATCTCTTTGAGTTCTGAATATTTAGGTTGAATCAACCAGTTCCCGGTTTTGTCGATTACACCACGTTTGATTTCGATTCGATTGACAGTTATTCCAGCGATTGCACGTTCATGACTGAAATCTTCTGCAACGTCAAATTTTGCGGGTATGACGACATCAAGCTTTTCGTTGACATATCCCATGTGATAGCCTCTGCCACTAGCCTTAGTGGCATCAACTATCTGACACGCTGCCAGACCATCATTGAATTTGTAGATATTCTGGAATTTATCTGGAAGCAAATCTCCTTTGGTGTCGATAACAGAGGGCACCGAACTAGAAGTTAAAATGACTTGTGCATAGCCATATCGAAACTGGTGGGCATTGAAGAATGTCTTGTTGAAAGCGATTTTGCCGTTACGATCAATATACGCATATTTCTGCGCTGAATTGGTTTTGGTCGCTGGTTGCAGGCAAACTGCTGCATAGCCATCCGAAAATTCTGTTGCGTTCCAGTATTTAGGTTGAATTGCAAATTCACCCTTTTCGTTCAAGAAACCATATGCGCGCGCAGGATCAACTTTTCGGTTGCCGCTGATCAAAATCGGTTCCAGCCGCTTATTTAGTTTTGCCAGATCGTCTGCACGATTTTGCGCAGTCAACATCTTTTTGTAACCGTCGAACCAGTCAAAGTCATCGGCTGCTGACACGGGGCGTGGCAACTTCGTGTAGATAGAGATCAGCTGCTCGAAGTATTTTTGTGCCTCTCCAT
>CAJCHQ010000794.1 GCA_903970295.1 Bryobacterales bacterium | reverse complement strand
AAAGCCAGCAGATCGACTGACTGGCTTTCGATGTTGTCCATGATGTAGGTTATCTGGAGTTTGTGATCTATTCAGCCGTCCTAATCGTTTTGCCCGCGGCTTTCGCCAGTCGCTCATGGGCTTCGTTCAGTGAGTAGATTGTCTGGTAGCGATTTACAGTCATCAACTGTTTTAGAGTGCGTAAAGTATTCTGTAGCTCTTGCATGCGCCTCTTATTCTCAGCAGGAGTAGCAACGCGAGTATCGGCCGCGGTTGTGAAACCCCGAGCAAGGTCCAGCACTTGAGGCAGCGCTCCTTTTAACTTTTTCCCTACACGCGGATAGTTCGCGATCATTGAATACAGGTCGGAAGATAACTGTTTCTCGTTACGTGCTAGGCGCCGTGTCTTCCCTTTCCGTGCTGTCGGTTTAATTGTCGATATAGCTGTCGTCTTTGTTCGCTTCGAATCGACCTTTATTGCAGTCGCCATCTGTGCCTCCCTTGCACTCCCTTTTAAAGTACTGGGCAGGCTGGTGGGAAACCAACGGTTCGTCTGGCCGGACTAGCCCAGTGATTCGAAGTTTAACGCCGGGCAACCCCTTTTTGCAAAAAATTGCAAAAATTTCGTTGCGGCCGTCGGATTCGAGTTGGAGCCACTTTTTGGCTTTTGAAATTTAAAATTTGGGCGCGACACGTCAACCGCGGCGGAGCGAAACAGCGGAAAAAGAGTCCATACCCCTTCTATATGGCAACCCTACCCACCCGTCTCTCCGCCATAGCTGGTGCGGTTTTCGGGTGACATAAGGCTATGTCTGCTTGCCAGTCCTTACGCCGGGCTTAGCTTTGCTTGCGGCAACCGGTGCCGGATGCAACTGGGCATAGCGGGTCAAGATTAAGATTTCGAGGAACGAGCTCTCCGCCATTGGGCTGTCCTTGACCAGTTCAGCCAAAGCTGCAACCGCTGTCTCGCTGAGCCGCAAATGCACATCGGTTCTGCCGACCGGCGGACGGCCTCGCTTGCGTTGAACCACCCGCTGCCCCATGAGCAAAGCAGACATTTTCTCCATTGCCGCTTCTAGAGTCGCTCCCTGTGCCTCAAGCGCAAGCACAGGCGACGCAACGACGACACAATCAGGCATAGTGAATGCGATCAAGTGTGATTCTGTTTCCATTGGCTCGGCTCCCGGTTCTTCACCAGATAATTATAAGGATGCTACTCAACGTTCGACTATTTCAAGTCAATGACTCCTTGAGTGCGGTTCGCCTGGCAGTCCGGGACTTAGGCTAGGCGTGACTTTTCTCGATTGCGCAAGGCAGCTCTTTATAGATGGCTTTTTTGGTTGCCGTGTGTGACATCCAGGCACCCACGAGGAACGCGGCAACGATCGCCATGAGCCCAGAGGCTGAACAACCTTTAATGCAGGAGGCGCCAAGTCCGGCAACGAAGGAGCCGACAGCCAGTAAAGTCCAAGGAGGACCGATTCTGGCTTCAAGTGCATTTTCTATCCCGATAGAGGCAGCAACATCGCGCTCGGATACAAAACATCTGTCTTTGTGGGCGCTAGGGATTTCATACGTCGCCATCTTCTTCCTCCTCAGCAGAGCGACAGATTACCAGCGGTCACGCGGCAAGAACAAGTTAACGTTGTGCCATTCAGGTGACGGGTGCTATTTGTCCCGTCCTCAACCTGCCAGAGCCTCGAGGCTGTTCGAAGTGTGCTGATGCTGGCGCTTAAGTTTTTGCACCGTGGTTGGGCTGATCTTCATTTGCGCGGCGATTTTGCGCACCGACAGCCCCTCATTTGAGAGCTTCAACACTTGATTAATGTCGACCGCTTTCGGTCTGCCGAGCACAACACCTTTGCGACGCGCTTCAGCCAGTCCAGAATTAATGCGCTCTGTCAGAAGTCCGCGCTCGAACTCGGAGATGGCAGCCAGGAGCGTCAACATCAACTTGCCGGTTGCGGTGGATAGGTCGAAATCCTGACCATTCAATGCGAGGAGCGAGCACTTCTTTTCGGTGAGTTCCTTGACGGTTGCAAGCAAATCTTCTGTGCTTCTGCCCCAGCGGCTCAATTCGGACACCAGAACGGCACCGATGCGCCGCTTCTTTGCAAGATCAATAACCTTGGCGCGCTCCTTGCGGTCATTCTTGGCTCCAGAGGCGGTTTCGCGAAAGATCTGGACAACTTCGTACCCGCAGCGCACGGCGTAAGCTTGCAGCTCGGACACTTGACGCTCGCAAGACTGGTCGTCGGTTGAGACCCGGGCGTAGATTGCAACTTGCTGTATCACTAATCCCCCTCGACTTTTGCCTTTGTATGGTACCGAATGGTGCCCTTTGACCTCATATGCTATAGTGTACCATAAAACAAATGATTAGTGTTACACAACAACGACAAGAATGCCGGGTGGTCATGCCAACCTGACAGCCGTGCTACATTGTGTTATCAAGCGTGTATCGTGATTGCTGTTCTTAATAAACTCACTAGCCGTGCCGACTAAACCAGCTCTGCGTAAATCCTCGAAAAAGCCAGAAATCCCCCTAGAGTTTGTATGGGGTACATTTTGCCGACAGATCCTTCAAGATCCGATCAATCAAGAGGCTACCCTTGTAGGCGTCCTTCCAGGTCTGACGTTGGAAATCAAGGCACCCAATGAACAGAATGAATTTGAAATTCCAGTTGTTCTTTGGTGCCATGCGGTATTTAGGCGAACTGACGACAGCCTGAAACCAATTTCAGTCAAAGTTTCAGCGATGGTCTCGCAGGAATATCGAGAGCCCATGCTCAAAGAGCTGACCATGGAATTGAAGGCTGGCAATCCCTTTGTTAATTTGAACTTGCAGTTGATCATGAACAGTCCGGGGCGCGGTCTACTACTGAAGCCAGGTGAGCAAGTGCTCAAGGCGTCGTTCAGATTCAAAAAAACCAATGTGGGTACTATCCATTTACCGCTAGATGTCAAAAAAACTTTGAGCGACACAGAGGAAAGTTGAAAAATGGCCCTACGAGAAGCGGACACCAAACAAAATCAAGCATCCTTCAATGTTTCGGTCCATCCGTCCGGTAGGATCTCCAAAGCTGAGGATCGGTCCGTCGACTGGGCTTCAACGCCCGTTGCAACTAATCACGATCTTATCTTTGGATCTGCTGCCCCAAATGCAAAGAAGACGTCCGCTCCTAATTTTTCGCTCTCAAGCGTTATTCAAGCGTCGACGAATGAACTGCTGGTGTGGAGTTTGGATGACTCGACGGATGGACTCAAGCAGGGACACTTTAATATTGAGCAATTCAGCATTGATTTGTCAGCCCCCGATACTCAACTTGCACTTTCGTATGT
>CAJCHQ010000793.1 GCA_903970295.1 Bryobacterales bacterium | reverse complement strand
TTTGGGGCCGCCGATCCAAGCGGAGGCGAAGGTGTCGATTGCATCAGTGGGCTGGTCTTATCGACGGTTTCCTTGACATTCTGCGCAGGAAACTTGCCGGTCACCTGCTTCATATCCAATTGTTTCCAGGTTGGGTCGGCTGAACAAGTGAGGCAACTCGATGTGCAGACAAAGAGCGCGGCGACGAGGCAGAGCAAAAGAGTCGACGCTCGCAATGTCTTCATAGATTCACTCTCCATATGCCCAAGTGAAATACCGCAGGACATCCTCCGCACGGTTTCATTTTATTACTCTCAGCGCGCACTGCATTATTACAGAGTTTTATCCGACCGCGACCTGCTATCGAGGAGAATTAACATGTCAGGCGTTCAAGTTGTATGCCGAACGGTAATCTCGATGATGTCATGGTGGGCGAAAGAGAAGTGCTCCTATCCGACCGATTTTCATTTCCAGCCGGAAGACATTGAAAAAGCCGTGGCGAAAGTCACCCAGACGATTTCGACTTACTCACCCATTTTCTCGTAATCATCTTTGATGTAATGCCTTCCAGGAATGGTGAATAATCCACGTTTGAATTGAAAGCGAAAGGCGATCGCGTCCCGATTAGACTCTGCTGGAAAAGTCAGAACCGGTTCACCGTCTAAAGCTCTGGCAGCACTGAGACAAGCCTCGCCTACTTGAGTGTTGCTCGCCGTTACTACCTCGGCTGTCACTTTATGGTTTCGTTGAACAGTAATCGTAATTAAGGCAGTTCCAAGAGCTCTTTTTGTCGCCCTATTCACTCGCCTGGACAGAGCTCTTCCAACGCGCGCATGCCACTCTTCCCAGGCAAGCATCTTTGACTCGGCGCCAAGATCGAACAAATTTTCGGCAGTGCCAATTTTCAATCTCGGCGTGCGCCCATTTACACTATCCGACTGAGCTGGGGCGGACGAAGGCGTTGATTGAGCAGGAAGCTGCGCTCCCGGGTCTTCAGCAAAACACACTGACTGTATCACATTCGAACTAGACACGAAAATCAGTAGAAGACTAAGCCGTTGAATTAAGAGCATCTTGGACGCCTCAAGCTAGCATCACTCTAACATGTGGAGTATAGTCGACTTATTATCACCGAGATTGCAATAGAAGGTAATCGACTGATTCCGAATTCCGAAATTGTCAGCGCAGTCAAGTTACACGTGGGAGATGAAGTTAATCGAAGCGAGCTAGTGTGTGGATAAGTTTGGTTTGGTAGCCGACGATAGTCTTCGATAGCTCCAGGACGCAGACAAACCACCACCCGCGCGATCTTTCCCAAACTATCGACCGTGAAATGGACGATGGCGCTCAAACGAAATTTGCCGTCGCCGTCCGTGATAATCTCGACATATGCCTGGGCGGCAGCGCAAGCTAAGCCCGGAGACGGCTGTGACCCTAGAGGAAATTGTTCTCTCCAAGCCATTGGCTGGCTCAATTTTGCCTGAATTTAGCCGCTGCCAAGTGGCTTACAAAATGCTGCCAACTAGCGGCTTGCCATAATGATAGGCGCCTGGTCAATCGCCGCATGCGTACCGTTCTTAACCGCGATCGAAGCCAGTTTGATCTCTTCATGTCGCGTCAGCCACGCGTTAACTTGCGTGAGTGTGGTGGCATCGAATTGACCCTCTTCCAAAATTAGGTGTTCAGCTTTTTTGACCAGCAGAAAATCTTTATCATCGGTTTTCAGCTCGTCGAAAAGGCGCCGTGTTGCCGAAGCTTTAACGAGCCTGTCATTTGCGCCTTGCAGCATAAGCACCGACGTCTCAGTTATTTGAGAGGCAACTCTGTGGCTGTGATGCATAAATCTTGAAAATGTGATCAGTTCAGATGTGCTCACTGTGAGCCTGGCGCTTGGATCTTGCGACCACAGTTGTTTCAGACTTGGGTTGTTTGTCGCCTGTCGAATTATGCGCTTGCCGATGTTTATATGTGCACCATTACCGATCAGATTTGTCCAAAGCAAACTGAATGCAGTGCGCTTTTCTTGATACCGCTCGGCACCCGGAACGGAGGCAATGACACCATCGACCAATCCGGGGTTTAAGGCAGCGGCTTTCAGTGCGAGGGCACCGCCCATTGACTCGCCAACCAGAAATATGGGGGTATCGGGATTCGTTTCACGTAGAAACGTCAGGGCGAGCTGAATGTCGCTCAAAGTTCGGTTGGGATCGAAACGCGATTTAGAATTCGCATCTGTCCAACTGCCAAAGCCACGCACATCCATTGCATAGGTTGAGACGCCGACATTTTGCAATTGCTCAGCCAGCAAACGATAGACCTGTTTATGCAGACCGAAACCATGCAAGGTCAGAACAATCGCTTTTTGCTCACCGTCCGGCACAGTCCATTTTGCTATGGATGCGGGAAGACTCTCGCCCATCCGATTCATCGGTTCAACAGTTTTCCCAAGCGGCTCTGAATTCAATCGATCCGGCTCAGTTAGGTTGCCGGCAAATGCGGACAAAAGCCCCGTCATCAAAGTTAAAGTCAGTGCGAAGAAGGCTTTGATGAACTTTTGCGGTAGATTCCTGACATTCATGACTTCCTTTCGAGTGAGGGGACTCCAAAATTCGTTTCACTCGATAGAATTATATTAGACCGGTCGTCTAGCAAAGCCAATAGGTCGATCTGTGCTCATGGACAGATAACCGAGCCCTGTTAGCTTAAATCAGTTCGTGTGACTGAAACACTTAAAGTCAAGAGCAGCAGTAGATTCAATTTAAGCTTGTGCTGAGACCTTCTAAAGAACTTCATGGTGCTCGCCGACAGGATTGACGGGCAAATCATAGACTTGGAACGAGCAATTATCCAAAATCGCCGAGGGTGGCTCGACTTTGTCTTGCTCAGCTGACCGCTCGTGCACAGAAGTGTGGGAAATCTTCTGGACCTGTATAGCAAGCTTTTTTAGGCGCACATGCGCTGAAGCAAGATTCAGAGGAAATACGTAATCCAGTTTCGTGGAATTTGCCTGCGGCGATATTACGTCAGGCAGCCAGACGGATGAAAGCAAAACATCACCGCCTTCCAGCTTTTGCATGACAGCAACTAGCTCCAGCTTGTACTTATCGTGTGGGTCTGCGTGGACCAGGTTGCCTGTGAAACGAACCAATTCGGTGGAATCATCGGCGGCGCGTGAAGATTCCACTTCAACGAATCTAGTCTCCTTGATGTCACTCAATCTCACCTGCTCAATTGGAAACTCGTCGATCTTTCTCATAAGCTTCGCATGGTCAGTGTCTGGAGACAATAATATGTGGATGTATGGAATGTGCGTCGCAGGCTTGTCTACCGCGGAAATATTCAAACCGCTGACTTGGAAGCTGCGTCCAGAATCGACCTTCACTTTCGTATCCAGAGAAAAATCGCTCAAGGAAGAATCATTCTCTGGGCTGTAAGCGCCCTTTTCCCAGGAAAACTGATCGATGCTTGGTATCATCAACGAATGCTGGGATGAAGAATAAGAACCATACACAGAGTTGGAGTATTGGCCAATCTTCTTGAAAGTGATTGTCACAGCCAATGGGCTTGAATTATGCCTCTGAGAAATCAGCTGTTTGAGCTCTTCTTGACCGATCGGTATAAGAAACCAATCACGTAATCCAAGTGGTGACAGATTCGAAAAGCCAGACGTCATGTCGGCCAAGATATATTCAGCCAATGGACGAATATTTCTGCCACCGTATGCCTGCATCGCAGTCCAGTCTTGGGCCAGACTCATGGCAGGTATGAATGGTCCAGCCAGATTGATGCCATTGATCGTCAAAGACAGATCATGACCGAGGTAATTGCCATTGGCCAGGTTGACGATAACATAGGCCTGACGCCTGGACATTTGCTTCAATTGCGCATCCGTCAGGACAATTCTTTCCGAGATTTGATCGCCTTGCCGATCGAAAGATTGACTCCACTCGTACCATCTACCGAAAGCCCGCAATGGCAGGGTAATGCTCGGCAAGGCAACAATTAGCACCGCCAACGCCACTGCGGTTGCGTGGTCCCTGCGCAGACCACGCATGATAGCAAGCTGCCGTGCCGAAAGTAGCACAGCAGCAAAGGTACATCCACGTAATATTCCTTGCAAAATTACAGATGGAAGCGCAGTCGGAAATGTGCTCGCCAGGGAGTCAATCAAGTTTATCCTCATCGCCACAAAGAAGGCCAACAATGCTATGGCAAGTCCATAGACAAGGCTGCGGTTTTTGTTGGTGCCTAAATATTCGCCTATCGAAACTATCGCTGCGGCAGCGAAGAGGATCACGCAAGACATGGCAGGGAGGGCGTAGCGCGACATCGTGATGAAGAGAAAATAGACGGCATGATAGCAGCAAAGCAAAACTATGCGAAGGCGGTTCGATTCTTGGCGTGACTTCTGCTGACCTACTGCAAATAGAGAAGTAATTAGACCGACGGCAGAAAGCATCAGAAAAATTTGATGAACAAGAGCTAAGATGCCAGGCGATAAAACTCCTATCGACGACCTGTAGTCATTCCATGGTGTGGCTAGAAGGCGCCCCGGCTTATCGAGCATGAGCTTGCACCAACGCTCTGGACTGCGTTTGATAGCACCAACGATCAGTTGCTGAAAACTGCTCGAGTTGACGTCGGTTAAGTCAGGAGAAGGGAAAGAAAGCCATCCTTGCGTATCGCAATTGTTACCGAGAAAGAAAGTGAACTGCCCATTTCTGTTGACTACGAACGAAGCCTGGCCAAAGGCACATTGCTGGATGAACAACCAGGGTCCAAACATGAACGCGAAACCGAGAACAAAAAGGAGAATTCGTTTGTGCCAGCCTTTACCTTCGCAGATCAAAAAAAACAATACTAAAAGTGACGCTCCTGCCATCACTGATCTGGTCATTTGCAAGGCAGCTGAAAACACACCGAGCAAAATCAACTTTCCTGATGAGGACTTCTGATCGAGATTTGCATTCGCATTCGTTCTAGCCGATAAGGTACAGACTAGACCTGTAAAAAGAAAAACGGCAAATGTTTCGCTATAGAGACGTCCAGAGTTGATGATAAATCCGGGATAAAGAGCTGCCAGCAAGCCTGCGATCGATGCTGTCTTTTCGTTCCATAAATTGCGTGCTGTTGCAGCTATCAACACGCAGCTGAAAGCTGATAATGCAGACTGAACAATGACGGGCGCCCACCAATTTACTAAGTCCGGAGCCACTCCGAAAAGCGCACTCGAAAGCAAAATAAAGAGGGGAAT
>CAJCHQ010000792.1 GCA_903970295.1 Bryobacterales bacterium | reverse complement strand
ACCATCGGCAAATTTTTCTAATATGACAGCGATCCAGGCTTGGATCAGCCGGGTACTGCAGAAAACCTACATGGATGTGAACGAGTCGGGAACGGAAGCGGCCGCTGTCACGGCAGTGCTTATGGAAGGTCGAGCACTAACCAGTCGCCCGGAACCGGTCGTTGAATTTCGCGTGGATCGACCATTCGTTTTGGCTTTAGTCGATCAACCAACCGGTGAGATTCTTTTCCTCGGAGCCGTGAGCAGACCGTGAACGCGACCTGGTGGAGAGTCTCGTTATTCAGCCTGGTTGCCAGTCTCCTTGTCACTCTTTTTCTCACAGGAAAGGCGCTGGGCGCAGAAAAAAATTTGCAAGTGCATCTCTTTGCCAGTCACGCACCGCAGTCGAGCCTGGCTCTAAACGGTCCGATCCAGGTCCGGCAGCCAGTGCCTATAATGCTACCTGGTGGCAAATATGACGTCAAAATCAGAGCTGGGTTGATCGAGTTGTTCAAGCAGGGAGATGCCAATCAATCGAATCCAATCCGTGGTCGCGTCCTTGTTCTCTCTAGCCCTCGTAGAACAGGATTGTCCGTGCGCTACGGGCAAAGCGAGCGGCACTATCCCGGGCGGGTCTCGATTTCTGTTTCCACTCAGGCGCAGAACTCTGGACTGTTTAATTCATCCAGCCGTATTGGCCATGCTCTCTCATCCTCACCACATTTGGTGCTGACCAATCAAGTTTCGACTGTCGATTACGTGACTGGAGTCTGCGCATCTGAAATGCCGGAAGTCGCTCCACTGGAGGCGTTGAAAGCGCAAGTGGTGTTGATCAACAGCGAGCTGGCGCGATATGGCACGCACACTGCACTGGATGACACTACCCAGCGCCAGTCGTATATCGGTGTGCCGATCGATAGACCATTGGTTGGCCAGGCAGTACAAGAAGTAGGCGAGCAATGTTTGTTATTCAAGAATGTGCCAATCAAGCCTTACTATCACTCGACTTGTGCTGGCGGCACGAGCAATGCCTTCGATATATTCGATTTGAGCAAAGAATCATACCCCTACCTGCGTGCGGTTAAATGTGAACACTGCAAACGTTCGCCTTTTTTTCATGACCATGAAGGGCGAATAATAGCGTCTGACTTCGCTTCGAAATTTGGCCAGGAGTTGCCTCAGATCGAGGGCAAAGACGATGCTGGCCGACCGCTATCGGTGTCATATACGGTGCGTGGCCGCAAGGTTAGAGAAAGCGGATATGCATTCTGGATCAAGCTCGGGCAGAGATTCGGCTGGGATAAAGCTCCCGGTAATTTGTTCGATCTGAAACGGAATCAGTCCTATGTTCTGATCACTTCGCGTGGTGCTGGTCACGGCGTGGGCATGTGCCAATGGGGCGCGATAGGCATGGCGCAGCAAGGCAAGGATTACAAGCAAATCCTGGCGCATTATTTCAGCGGTACTTTCGTTTCAGGCAATCGGTCGCGACCGTGATTGGCCTTTGATCGTTATTGCTGTGCTGACGTGACGATACCGCCCAAATAGCGAGTAACGAGAATGGTCGCATCATCATCCGGGCGACCGTGCGATTGGAGCAGCGCATCTGCCACTACTTTCGATTTACCTTCGATCGGCAATGCCTCAGAGATGCCCGGCTTAATGCCGTCTGAAGCCAAAATCAGCAGATCGCCGGCCCGCACGGGCAGGCTCAATTCTTTCAAACTCAAAAGACCATGCCCGACTAATCCAGGTTGTTGAACAAGCGCATGGTAACGAGGGTCGGAGTTGGGGTTGCGATGCCAGAGCACGGCTTCTACGTTGCCTACTCCGAACCAGCTCACGGTGTTGTAAGAGGTGTTGAAAATAGCGGCGGTGATCGACACTCCACTTGTTCTTTTGCAAGCCCGATCGCATCTTTCGAAAAGTGTGACTACGTTCTGGTGCGTGTATTCGTTCAACACTTCAATCGCCAGCTGGCAAGCTGTAAGAGCTTCGGGGCTGTGAGCCATGCCGTCGATGATGGCGATCAGGAATCCATTGGGCGTGTTCTTTACAACGTACTGCTCGGGGGCTTGCGTTCGCCCGGGAGCGGTTCTGCGGGCGACAGCCCATTCGACTGTAGAAGAGCTGTGAGCCGGTTCAATCATTCCTTCGAGTGCCTCAATCCAAGTAACCTGACGTGCGCGCTGGCGGGCATAATGATATCATTCCAATTAAACTGTCACACTAACGCCGGGGTGCAAGTGTGGTTCCAGCTAAAGAAGTGCCTCATGGGTTGAGCGCTGACGAATATGTAAAGCTAAGCATCCAATACTTCCTCATGTATTGGCCGAGGCAGGCTATTACGTCTGCACGCAAGGCGGCTGAAAGCGGAAAAGGCTTTAAACGCGGACCTTTGCGGGATCTCGATCCGGGAGAGATGCGCAAGCTTGGTTCTGTTCTCGAGCTGTTCGAGGGCACCTTCGAATTCCAAGAGCAAGCCGGAGAGACTCTGAAAGAATCTTTCGATGCTCTGCGCTCCGCTGCCGAGCTGGCCGATCAGAAGATGGACGAGTTCGAACCGATCGCCGAGATCAAGCGTGAGCTGCAGGGCGCCTTCGATTTCTTCGGGCAAAGCGTGGGTAAGCTTTTCAATCAAACCGTCGAGGATGTTCTTTTTCCTCTCTTTGGTTTGCCCACAAGAGATTTACCCGAAGGCCTGACCGCTAGCGGATACTACGATCTGGCACAGAAGTACAAGAGTATGGGCTGGACCGAGCAGGCTCGCGACGCTTGCTTACAGGTGCGGGAAGTCGATCCTGATTCTGAGGTGGCCGATTTGGCTATGCGCTTTTTGCGCACCAGAATCCCGCGTCTGCCTGTTCCCCACGCCGCCGTCCAGAAAAATATTGAGGGTTATAACGAATTGGCCCGGGGGAATCTGGAAGCTGCCGAAAAGATTTTCAAAACCCTGACCAAAGATTATGCCGATTTCGAATGGCCTTACGGCAACCTGGGCTTACTTTACATACGCAAGGGCGAGGTGGAAGAAGCGAAAGAGGTTTTGTCCAAAGCTCTCGATTTGAACGGCAACTACGTCAACGCCTGGGTTCACCTCGCACGAGCCAGAGCTATTTGCCTGGAGTTGTCGCACGCTCGGACTTGCATCGACAAGGCGATGGCGCTCGATCCCGACGATCACAACGCAAAGTCGCTTAATGAAGTGATTAATTTCCTCAGTGCTCTGTAATAGTAAAGGGGGCAATTTCTGCGATACTACGTTGTCGGCTACAGTCTGAGACTGGGTTCGCCGTTCGCAGCAGATTCGGTACCCGGGAGGAGCACCATATGATCCCCGTAGTCAGGAGTCGCGTTTCCGCGAAGGCAAGCCAGTTCCAGGAGTCGGTAATCCGCGAGATGACGCGGTTGGCTGCGCAGCATAAGGCCGTCAACCTGGCCCAGGGACTGCCGGACTTCCCCTGTCCGATGGAACTGAAAGAAGCGGCTAGGGATGCAATCTTTGCCGACATCAATCAGTACGCCATTACGTGGGGCGACAAACATTTGCGCGACGCCATCGCTGAAAAAACGAAAACGTTGCGGGGCATCGAGGTCGAACCAGAGACAGAAATTACAGTCACCTGTGGCGCCACCGAGGCGATGATTGCCACCATGCTTGCTCTGGTCAACCCCGGAGACGAGGTCATAGTATTCGAACCATTCTACGAAAACTACGGACCAGATGCCATCATATCTGGTGCTACGCCGAGATACGTTGCGCTGCAACCACCCGACTGGACCTTCGATCCAGAGGAGTTGGAAAACGCCTTCAGCAACAAGACGCGGGCGATCATTATCAACACGCCGCATAACCCGACGGGGAAAGTTTTCACTCCCGCCGAAATGGAATTGATTGCGCGGATGTGTCAGCGCTGGGGTGTTCTAGCTGTCACCGACGAGATGTACGAACACATTGTCTACGACGGTCGCGAACACATTGCCATGGCTGCTATCCCTGGAATGGAAGACCTGACTGTGACGATCAACAGCATGTCCAAAACCTACAGCGTCACGGGTTGGCGTGTCGGTTGGGCAATAGCGCCGGCTGATGTGACCAAGGCGATTCGCAAAGTGCACGATTTCTTGACCGTTGGTGCTCCGGCGCCCTTGCAGAGAGCTAGTGCGTCTGCGATTAAAATGGGCGCCCCCTACTTCGCTCAGATCCATGACGAATATGTAGCCCGCAGAGAGCAGATGCTTGCGATTCTGGATCAAATCAATCTGCCTTACTGGAAGCCCGAAGGTGCTTACTACGTGCTCAGTGACATCAGTGAATTGGGACAGGGCTCGGACATCGATTTTTCCCGCTACCTCGTGGAGAAAATTGGCGTCGCTGTCGTTCCTGGGTCCAGCTTCTTTGGTGATTCTCCTCTAAAGCATAAGTACATTCGCTTCTGTTTCAGCCGTCAGAAAGAAACTTTAGATGCTGCCCGGGAGCGTTTGATCAAGCTGCTTTAGGCCACTCTAGCTGGCTGGATAAATCGTCAGCGGGTGCATGAGCAATTCTCTGATCAGAATTGCCTGTGTGACCAGGCAAAGGCTTAGCATCAGCCCACCCGGCATGAATGACTTGGTTTTAGCCAGGCGAATGCCGAAGACAATATCCAGTAGCGTCGTGACGATAACTCCGCCAATCAATCCCTGGATCGGATGTGTGAGGCTGACGGCAAATGCCACCGCGAGCAATACCGAGCTGATAACACCGGCGATTAAAGAAGCCTTGCTTTTCGCTTTGGCGTAACCGGTGAGACCACCGATTAGAACAAAAACGCTAAGGATGAGCAGGCTATTTCTACCAAGATCGTTCACGGTTGGCACCTGAGTTAGGTTGGAGCAACCTCTATTTTACCTCTTTTTAGCGATTTGCATCCCTTGTGTCACTTGGTAACTTCAAAAGAGTCTATTGCAGTTCCATCTTCCGAAACCTGTTTGATATCGAGTGTGGTGCCCTTGATGTCACAAATTGTGATTGAGTGAACCGAGGCATTGAGTTTGTCCATGAAATCAGTATGTTCTTCTTTAGACCCGGGTTTGAGTTTATACAAAGAAGCGCCGCCGCCGCCAGTGACGATATAGATGGGAGCCTTAGGGTGTGTGTTGGTCTTGCCGTCATACTTCTTGTCTAGAATGATGTCACCATCTACGGTGCCGTCGACGTTAGCGTATGGCAAGCCGCCCTTGAGCGCAGGTTTGAAGGTGAGCGGAAACGACCGTTGATAGTCGTGAGCGTGACCGGCAAAAACAACGTCCACTTTTTCGTTCTGGAATATGTCGGAAAGCAGGCGCATGCGCTGTTCTTTGCCATGATGCACGTCTACGCTGAAGCCCGGTTCGTGAAATGTGACAAAGCGCCAGGTGGCACTTTGCGCTTTCTTCAAGTCGTCTTCTACCCATTGGCGCAATTTAGGATCAGCCCAATTCGTGTAATAGCTTCCGTCTAAGGCTAGCCAATGTGAATTGCCGTAGTCAAAAGAAAAATTGGCCATGACTGGAAAGGTCGTTCCGGCCGCCTTCTTGAAATAGGCCTGATTGGCTTCATCGCCGCCCAGAGGAGTCGCTGACTGCGCTAAAATTGCGCTTGTGGGGCCATTCAGTGGCTGCGACCAGAGCAAATAATAAGCGAGGGCATCTGGAGTTAAAGTCAAGTCCGTGTAAGGCACGGTCGGACGCAGTGCAATGTCGTGGTTGCCGAGGATGCCGATAGTGAGAATGCTTCTGATGATCGGCGCGCCCGTTTCAGCGGAAGCGCTGTCGGCGTTGTAGACGGGAAAATATTTTTTCAAATACTCATCGTAAAGCCCGGCGTTGTAAACCAAATCCCCTGGCATGACAATGAAGTCAGGTTTGGCGCTGTAGCATTGGAAAGCAATTTTGCTTTCAGCCGCAGTGCCCGCGGCGATATCACCATAGACGGCAAAGCGATAGGGTTGATCAGCTTTCTTGCGAGTCTGAGATTGAGCCTGGAAAACTGGCTTGCCATCGAGCAACACTCTATATTCGAAAGATTCACCGACCGGCAAATTATCGGCTTTGCCTCGAAAAAGATAGTTCGGGATGTTGTTTGGCTTCTCTATTTCGTGGCTGCTTACCGCCCCCGCCTTGTGCCATTCTCCGGAGCCGACCTTGGTTTCGAGCTGCCACTTAGCCTTGCTATCTTTGCCGACCCAGAGAATTTCTTCGCTGTCTTTGCTCGTGTAAGTAGGATTGTTGCCCAGCTGTACATAAGGTTTGATGACAAAAGTTTCGTCTTCCGCCAGGGCGACGCAACCTGCAGCTGAGAAAATACACATTGCCGCTACTCCGAGGCTGGCAAGCGAAGCCGACAGCCGCGCCGTCTTGGGTTGGTTGCGCATTCGGCGACCGGAATTCTGAATGACCACTAGCGAGACTCCTTTTTATTGCTCTTTGGTACTTGCAAGAGCTACCTCTACTTTGGAACAATTCGATAGTAGGCATTCTAGTCTCCGGGGATGGAAATTTGTGAGTGGTTCGATCGGCCATAAAGCAAAAGAAATATTCGTTTGCCCGCTCTGTCAGGTGGAAAATAGAGCGACGGCGAAATTCTGCCGGAAATGCGGTAAAACCCGTGCAGAGCTCGATCTCGTTGGCAAGAGGGAAGCTGTAAC
>CAJCHQ010000791.1 GCA_903970295.1 Bryobacterales bacterium | reverse complement strand
GCGCGTCTATATGGTGGGCTTTTGCGAGCAATCTAGCCAAATGGAAAACAGCCAGCATCTGCGACCCGCCGGCGAGAATGACAGGCATTCGTTGGCAGGCTCCTAGAGCCAGCCCGGCCGCGAATGGTTGCATGGGATCGCCGATTGCCGAAATCGCGGCAAGGGGATCACGCTTGATAGTTTCGGACGACAAGCCGGCTTTTTCCAAACCGCATCTGATCAGGCTCAGGCGCTGCGCCTTGTTGGGCAAGTGCAGACTGGACGAAGCATGATTGGCGCCATCAAGCCCGCAGGCGTGTAAAAAAGCGGCTGCAGTTGTCGTGCCGCCGGGAACGCATTCACCGACCAAGAGAAAATCTTTTCCGAAGATGTTCTTGCCTTGCTCCAATCCGCGAGCGAACAAATCTTGCGCAGTTTTGCCAGGCATGGCAGCAGCAGAACTCAGGCAACGGGCCGGCTCGGTGCCTACTACCATACGCGGTGACAGTGGTGAACGAAAGCTGCCACAATCAACGACGAAGGGTTGCCAGCAAAGCAAGCTCAGGCAGGCCCGGACAATCACCACCGGTGATACTATACCGCCGGGCGAGACCGGCACTTTTTCACGGTCGCGAGTGCGCCCGAGCAATAAAATGTCGCCATCGATCGATGGAGTCAAGCGGCGGTCGGCAGGCGTCGCACCGGCGGCTGATATGCCTTCGTGGTCGCTGGTCTCAGTACCGCCCAGACATAAGACAAATTCACCGCTTCCACACTCGAACATTTCCCGCAAATCGTCGATGCGAGTTAGTGGATCATGAATGGCACGCAAAAGGCTCTGGCTACGCTGCCGACGTTGCATCTATTGCACGCGCCCCCGCAACAGTTCACACAGAGGCGCCAGGGTCAGAGGCAAAAGCATAATCGAAGCCACTGCCTGCCAGATCGATTTAGCTATGAAAATAGGGGTTTCATTCGGTTTTGGACTGAGATTAACGAGCATTGCCTTATCGAAGGACGTCAATATGTCAGGTGAACTAATTAAAGTCACCAGCAAAAACATGAAAACCGAAACTAAAGTCAATTCACAAAACATTTTCGCGGTTAAAGTGGTGGACTGGACGGCAGCTTTGTCCGCAGGTTGCTGCGAAACGGCCGAGACCACAACTGCCACCAGAGACAGTGTCAAAAGAGCCATCGCCAGAATCACAGCGACTGTGGTCAGAGCCGCACCAATCGAGTGGAGCATCAGATCCGGATGGAAAAACGCCGGATTTGACAAAGTCAAACGCACAAAAATGATGACGAAGCAAGCAAGCAGTGGTATCGCCATAAAAAGCGACACATAGAAGTAGAACTTGGCTAAATACACCTTGCGCGAAGCCACTTCTTTTGCTGCTTCATTCAGTCGAGTCAGGATCGTTTCCTTGGTCAAGGGTGTGCTGATCTCGAGGTTGGTAAAACTGGAAAAGGCATGACAATAGGTAGTCAAACGCAATAACCAGACGCCGAAACTCCAGACCACGCAGACCAGAGCTCCGACCAGAGTTAGCAATGTAATAAAAAATGCTTGCACCAGAATCGTGATGTCAACACTCTCTCCGGTCATCAATGGTGCCATCGCAGCTTGACTGCCGAAAGATGTGAATAAACAACCGATTTCACCAATCAAGGCCGGAATGATGCACTTGGGCGCCAGCAGCCAGGCGACCTTGATCGCATTACCAAGCCAGATTTTGTTGAGAAAAAGCTTGAAGATGCTTAGTCTGGAAAGGTTTTCCGGAGGAGCGACAAGCCTCTCCACCGCCGGTGTAGCCAGCGAGGAAATTGGTTGGGCGCTTCCGTCCAGCGGATTTTGCAAGAATCAAACCTCAGTCCGTACGCTTAATATAACACTGTTGTCCGGCAGGCAATTGTATATGCGCTCAATACGATGAGGAGGAAGCTAACTTCCTCCCGTTTCATCGTTTTACCCAGCTCTGTCAAAAACTTCTATCCTGTAGAAATCATTCAAACTGTCTGGGTTGTTTCGGGTCCGGCAGGTGTTTTTTCCTCAATTGAGCTTTTGCTCATGATCGGCAAATGCCGGATGCCTACAATGTTTGTGTCGGTCGCGATGCGACGGACAAGCAATTTATCCTTTTGGTTTACGGGGAACGTTGTTGACGAAGCGTGAAATGCGAGTGTCGAGAACCTTTCTTAGTTCGCCCAGTTGCCCAGCCACAGTCGTGGGTGCATCCGCGCGCATAACGTATGGTCCGGTATTCCAATCCGGCATCATTGCTTTCAGGTCGGCCACTGCTTTTTTCAGGATCGGATCATCTTCCACATTGGCGCCTTTAACAATTTGGGACTGCATGTAATCTGATGCCGAACGGGCATAGTCAGACAATGCTGTTAAAGTGCCTTTGAAATCACCCGAGTGATAGCGCAGCTGTTCGGCTGAATTGTAAGCTTCGAATGCTCTTCTCGCCCGCATCGCTTCCGGCGAATCAGTGATTTGTTCGCCAGCCGCGACTACAGCCCGTGCGGGGGCCTCAATTGTGCGAGCGGCTACATCAGGTTTCAAACCCAGTCTCTGCAAACGTGTTTCTAGATTGCCTGTTATGAATTCCAGCTTGGCTGCCGGATCGTTGCCGACACGAGACGAATATTCGAACTTACCCGACTTGTCTACAGCCGGCAGTAGTTCTTCAAGCTTGCGAACAGCGTTAGCAGTAAATTCACGTCTCGCTTCCGGATTGGTTTCTGCATGCAAATAATCATTGGCATGCTCGACATAATTACCAAGACTGCGCATTGCCATGCGGAAATCCGATGGCCTCGAATTCTTACCTGCGGCCACCAACCTCTGCACGGCCGATGTCGCCGCTTCCGCAGATGACTGAGCGGTGGTCAAGCTCTTTTCGGCGTTCATGACGACAAAACCGGCTTCACTCGAAGCGGGGTCAAGCTTGACAGGAATATCTATGCGGTGGGCACCGATCGGTCCTGACTGTTCCGGAATCGTGGCTGGTCTAAAAGCTGCAGCAGGTTGCTCGATTACAGTGGGCCGCGCAATCACAGGCTGACCGTCACCGCGGGCGCCACCAGACACTTCTTTAACAACCTTTACGACAGGTGCGGGCTCATCCACTCCATAACGTTCACGATAAGTGAGATAGGACGTAACTGGCTTTTCTTTGGCAGCTAATGCACGCTGTGCTTCTGAGATTTTAGCCGTTTCTGCCGCTGTCGGCTCCGTGCGAATCAAGCCTCTCAGGTCATCTTGACCGATGTGTCTGGGCACTTCACCTGGCGGAGTGTCGCCCGTCAAATCTCTGACATGTTGCTCGAGACGGGTGGTGAGAGCTTTAACATATTCACCGGCTTGTTTAAGCAGTGCTTGGGTTTCGGTCGCATCATGACTCTGTTGCGCTTCCAGATCGGTTGCAGTTTTCTTGATTCGTGATATCAGGCCGGAATTGCCATCGCTTCCTTCTAATTCATGCAATCTGTCTTGAGCTGCTTTTCTAGCCGCTTCGAGCCCTTGCCTGGCCTTCGTGATTTCTTCTTCGCGAGTGGGTCCAGTCTCTTTCTCGGCCACACTGAGACGACCTTCGGCTGTGCGCACATTGTCGAAAATTCGAGTCGCTCTCTGATTCCCTGATATTCTCACATCCCGGGCTGTGCCTTCGGACAAGCCTCGCAATTGACGCTGCTCCTCTGTCAAATCCGCCACATCTCTGTTGGCACTGGAAAGGTTTTGCCGGAGAATTTTGCCGCGCTCCTGGATGATCTTCAATTCGGCATCTACGGCTTTGACTCCGGCATCCGAATTGACCGTCGATTTGATTTCATTCTTTTGAAAATCAGCCAAGCTAAATGATTTAGCCGGTTTGCTCTCGTCGTAGAAAGCACCGATATCATCCATATACTTTGGCGCCGCGAAATTGGCTCCGCGAGCATCACCCGAGCTTCTCGAGACAAACTGCGCCATGCTTCGGATCAGATCTCGATCCGACTTGAAACTGCTTGCCTCGCGGCCGCCAAGCAGTCCTTCGCGAGAAAACAGACCAAAAGCTGCATTTTTTACTTCGCCCAGAGTGCGAGTCAATCCTTCTTCCGAAATCTTATTCAGGAATTCTAAGCCTGTACGATGCACTTCGCCACCAGTCTTCATATCGGCTAGCACTAATCCGACACCAACAGCTGTCGTCGCCGCCTTGCCTGGGTTATGTATGACCGTGTCAACAAGCTGTGCTCCTTCGGCTTTTAACTTTTGCCCTTCCTTTTGGGCTGCACTCATTAGATGCGCGTATTCATTCTGAGCAGCCGATAGCCATGTATCGTGTTCTTTTTTAACCGGCCCGGGCGCGGTCGAGGGATGCTGTGTGTCGCCGATGTTTCCGAGTTCGACCATGCCAAGTCTCCTGATGATTTCCTTCCCGCTGTGTAATGCATCTTAGGTTGGCAAGTGACTGCAGTCGATTGGTGGAATTCCCCACTTACTTAGTAGGATTCCCATAGCAAAAATCAGAAAGCGTGAAGAAGCAGCCGTATGCGAAAAGCCGACGCAAAGGTCGGCTCTCCTAATCTCAAAGTTAATGTTGGCGAAACTTTTGTGGTTCTTTTGTGTTTTTTTTCGGTCTTGTTCGTCTCAGTGAGCTAAAACCGGCGAACGCTTGGCGCTAGCGGCAGCAGTTTGCTGCTCCGTAACCATATTGAGGAACAGCTCATGCACTCGATTGTCACCTGTGATTTCGGGATGGAAAGCAGTGACCAGCAAATTATCCTGGCGAACCATGACGATTCCCTGGGGAATACGAGCCAGCACCTGCGCTTTTTCGCCCACCGAATTGATGATCGGTCCGCGAATGAAAACCGCATGGAAAGGAGTCTGCCCGAGTATAGGAATATCCAGCATCGTCTCGAAACTGAAGCGCTGCGGGCCGAAAGCATTGCGTTTGACGGTGATATCCATCAGGGCCAACCGCCCTTGCCGTGATCCTTCTATTTCGCGAGCCAGAAATATTGAACCCATGCAAGTTCCATAAATAGGCATGCCAGCTAGTGCTCGCTCACGAATGACTGCGAAGATCGGATCTCTGTTGTCGGCAGTGAGCGTGGCTAAAGCAGTGGACTCCCCGCCCGGGATAATCAAACCGTCCACATCTTTCAACTGCCATGAATGGCGAATTTCAGATGCATCAGCGCCTAATCTTCTAATCGCTTCTGCGTGTTCGGCAAAATCGCCTTGTAAGGCGAGTACACCAATATGCGCTTTCATAGACTACTCCTTGACTCCGTGAAGTCTCTTACCAGCCTCTGGTGGCTAATGTTTCCGTCGCCGATAGAGAACTGGCGGTGCGGCCGACCATCGGTTCGCCGAGATTGCGACTGACATCGGCGAGTACTTCCGGATCGCGGAAGAATGTGGTGGCTTTGACGATAGCCCGAGCCCGTTTGCCAGGATCGCCAGATTTGAAAATACCGGAGCCGACGAAAACGCCGTCAACTCCGATTTGCATCATCAAAGCAGCGTCAGCCGGAGTGGCTATGCCACCGGCGGCGAAGTTGACGACAGGCAAACGTCCTTCTTCGGCTACCTTGCAAACGAGCTCGTATGGGGCACCGATATTTTTCGCGAAAGTCATGCGCTCTTCAGCCGGCAAATTTGCGAGCAAGCGGATTTCACCAAGAATTTTGCGAGCGTGGCGCACAGCTTCTACGACGTCGCCTGTGCCGGCTTCGCCTTTGGTGCGAATCATGGCTGCACCTTCGCCGATGCGGCGAAGAGCTTCGCCGAGATTTCGAGCACCGCATACGAAAGGTATGGTAAAGGCCAGTTTGTTGATGTGGTATTCCTCATCGGCCGGCGTCAATACTTCACTTTCGTCTACGCAATCGACACCGAGCGATTGCAAAATTTGGGCTTCGACGAAATGTCCGATGCGCGCTTTGGCCATGACTGGGATACTGACTGATTCGATAATCTTGCTCACCAGTTCCGGGTCGCTCATGCGCGCGACACCGCCATCGGCGCGAATGTCAGCCGGCACGCGCTCTAATGCCATAACGGCGACGGCGCCAGCGTCTTCGGCAATCTTCGCCTGTTCGGCGTTGACCACATCCATGATCACGCCGCCCTTGAGCATTTGCGGCAAAGCTTTTTTCACAAGGTCAGTCCCCGTGAGGACTTCCTTTCCATTTTTGCCTGCCGATTTTTCCTTGGATTCGGTGACCATGCTTTTCTCCTTTGTCATTAGTCTCTTCGCCTGCTTTTTTTCTGGTCTGTCAGTTGCTAGTTAGCTGTTCTAATTACCTGTACCTATATAAGAACGTTTTCCGGGCGCCTCAACCGCATAAGTTCGGCGTCCCCGGCTGTTTTGGACCGAGTGGATATGGATTCAAAATAGTTTGTCAACGCCCGGGCCAAGCGTTTCACACCTTCTTCAATCAATTTTTCATCCTGCTGAATGAAACAAAGTCGCATAAATTCAGGATGGTCGCCATGACAGAAGTTGAGATCACCGACTGCAAAGGTGACGCCTTCTCTTTCTGCAAAGGGCAAAAGTTCTCGTGAGGAGCATCCGCTGGGCAATTGCGCCCACAAGAAGAGCCCGCCCGCCGGATTGCTCCAGGTTAGTTTGAAATTGCCGGGAAGCTTTCCAGCACCTGCATAATTGTCGAGCGCACCGGTCATGGTATCACGCCGTTTTCTGTACGCCTCCCGCACTCGATCAAGGTGTGCCGCGTATAAGCCCTCTTCCAGATATTGGGCGAGAACGATCTGGGCCATCGAATTTGTCGACAAATCGCAAGTGCGTTTGGCCAGGCGAACGCGCTTAATTAATTCCTGCGGTCCGACCAACCAACCCAATCTCAAACCAGGGCAAAGAGCCTTGGAAAAAGTGCCCTGGTGAATCACTATCTCCCGCCCACCAGGCAGGGCTCTTAATGACGGAAGTGGTGCACCGTCGTAGCGTAAATCACCGACGAAATTATCTTCGAGAATGGGCACCTGATATTTTTTGCAAAGATCCAGTATAGCCAAACGCCTGCTTACCGACAGCGAAGACCCGGTCGGATTTTGGAAGGTTGGCATTGTATACAACAGTTTGACTTTGCGCTGAGATAAGACTTTTTCCAGAGCACCAGGGGCGATGCCCTCGTCATCCAGTGACAGAGTCAAACAATTTGCTTGCCGGGAACGGAAATTGCAAATCGCCCAAAAATAACTCGGTTCTTCCAGAACGATATCGTCGCCGGCGTCGACCAGAGTGTTGGTGACAAGATCGATCGCCTGCTGTGAGCCGTTGACGATCAGCATTTCATCGTCACTGGCTTCGATGCCTTGAGCCTGCAAATGCTTTTGCACTTGACCCAGCAAAAGAGGATGACCTTCGGCCGGGCTATAGTTGAACATTTCGGCAGACTTGCCGTTGCTCATAAGCTCGAGGACGATGCGTTCGAATTGTTCGTGCGGATAGAACTCTTCGGTTGGCATGCCACCGGCAAAAGAAATCGTGTCCAGGCGGCCAGATACAAAAGGCGGTTGCTTGCTCAAAAGTTCAAAAGATGTCTGGCTGGCTTGACTGAATTTATCCGACCAATTGATCGTGGCCGAGCTATCAATCGCCTGGCGGCGTGGCAGGTTGTAAGATTTGAGCGAACGTGAGGCGACGAAAGTACCGCGCCCGACGTGGCTTTCGATCAAACCGGCTTGACTGAGTTCAAGATATGCACGCGAAACGGTCGAACGGTCGACCTTGAGTAGATTGGCCAGCTCTCGATTGGTAGGCAATTTCGCTTGCGGAGCCAATTGGCCGGATTCGATACAACTGCGCAAACGCCTCATGATTTGGGCATACAAAGGCTCGCCTCGGGCTTGCGAGGCAGACTCGCTTTGCAGTGTATCCAGCCAATCCATCAAATTTGTCTCATCTGCCATTTCATCCGACCCAGCGGAGGACCTCTGCTCGCCGCCGAAAGAACAGGCTCCAGCGGGCGTTAATCGTATCCAGCCACTTAAAGCATAACTCAGGATTGGCAGGAATGACAATCCAGCCAATCCAAAATTGTCTGGATGTTAAGCCCAATTTCAATCACTAAAAAGATCAAAAAAACGGAACCTTTTGCCGCACTTTTGGTCCTTCAATTCATCGGACGCGCTGTCCAAACAACAGAGTTGTATCTGTAGACCAAAAACGGAACGGCGCGTCCCCTTTTTTAGTAATCGCCCAATCTATGATCGGCTTTAGAGCATTCTACTCAGGAGCTGACTGCTTCCTTAGTTGCTGATTTTTTCGGCACAGGCTCCAGCAAATCTTTACCGTGCATGTACGGCACAAGCACAGTAGGAATCGTGACTGAGCCATCGGGCTGCTGGAAATTCTCCAAAATTGCGGCAAGCGTCCGCCCAATGGCCAGCCCTGAACCATTCAGGGTGTGCACGAATCGGGGCTTGCCACCATCCGCGGGGCGATACTTGATATTGGCACGACGGGCCTGAAAGTCGCCGAAGTTGCTGCAAGAGCTAATTTCACGGTAGCGATCTTGTCCTGGAAACCAGACTTCCAAATCGTAACAACGCTTGGCGCTAAAACCCATATCACCCGCACAAAGTAAAATGCGGCGATACGGCAGTTCCAGTGCCTCCAGCACAGCTTCAGCGTCGAGCGTCAAGCGTTCATGTTCAGCCTCGGAATTTTCGGGCAAACAAAACTTGACCAATTCCACTTTGTTGAACTGATGCTGTCGAATGTAGCCACGAGTATCTTTACCGGCACTACCTGCTTCACGACGAAAGTTTGGCGTGTAGGCACAATGACTGATGGTCAAGTCGGCATGATCTAGAATCTCGTCGCGATATAGATTAGTTACCGGCACTTCAGCCGTTGGCACCAGATACAGTTCGTCGTCGGCACATTTGTAAAAATCACCTTCGAATTTCGGTAACTGACCGGTGCCAAACATACATTCACGATTGACGAGAATCGGCGGAAACACTTCCTTATAGCCACGCCCTGCATGGAGGTCGAGCATGAAGTTCATCAGCGCCCTCTCCATCTTGGCACCAAATTCCATTAGCACTGTGAATCGTGATTCAGCAATTTTCACACCCCGCTCGAAATCGAAAACATCGAGCTCGGGACCTAATTCCCAATGTTGTTTCGGATTTTTGATGTTCGGCAATTCGCCCCAGACTTTTTGTTCGACGTTTTGTGTTTCGTCAGCACCATCCGGCACGCTGGGGTCGGGCATGTTCGGTAAACCCATGTGCAAGGCGCTCAAACGATGATCTAACTCTTGTTTGAGTTTCTCTAAT
>CAJCHQ010000790.1 GCA_903970295.1 Bryobacterales bacterium | reverse complement strand
CAACGGCCTCAGCCGGTTCCGCCGCCACTGCGTGTTTTTCCGGGCAGACAGTGCCTTTCGGTATCATGCGCCTGGCATTGCCGGTTTTTTTGCATTCATAGCACTCGACAAGGTCTTTGAAACAGCGTGGACACTTGCTTGTATCGGGCGTGACCGGGCACGAACAAGAAGTGCAAAGAACGATCGGTGGTCCTTCGAAGATGCAACGATCGCTGCCTTTCGTACAGACCGTCGACTTCTCGAGGGCAGCACTGCAGTAGGGGCAGAGATTCGCCCATGAGGAACCGCAAGACGGACAGAAGCTGCTCTTGGCTTGTGCTTCGCCTGGCTTTTTGACGACCATCACTTCGGGACGATCGCGCTTAAGAGTGACGCATCCCGGACAAAGATTGTCTTTTCCATCCGGTCGGCTCAAAGGCATGGTGCGCTCTTGCTGAGCTTTTTTCAAATCATCCATGATCGTCGCGCACTCAGGACATTTGCGGCTGCCTTGATCGATGATTCCGTTACATTTTGGACAGAGCATTTTGCCTGGCACAATCAAGTTCTTAGATCCGGCTCTCGAGCAGGTCGGGCAGAATTGTTGACCTTCGGCAAGCGCGACGCTGATATCGTGTCCGCGCGAGCAAAGCTTTTCAGTCTCATGTGCCGGTGCCTTGTAACTAAGCCACTGCAAATATGGATTGGGCTCGGCCACGAATTTTGCATCGGTGTGCATGGGATTGAGGCGACGATCTGTGTTCCGATAATAGTTCTCGTAATCGTCGATCGACACAAGCGAAGCCAGCGAGTAGAGCGGATCGTATTGCTTGATTACCACTCTGGCGTCCGCATCAGAAAGGACAATATCAGTGGTGCGGAAATTCGGTATTTGTTCTTCCAGATTATCGACAAAGTGTTCCGGAATCTTGTTTCCGTTCAAACCAACGAAAGTAATTGGTGAGCTGGCCGAGCCAATCTGGTGTGTTTGCACGAACCATAACGGGCTGCTGTGAGCGACCATCATTGGCAGCAAATTCTCGGACGCAAATTCCAAAAGCAGACTGCGCCCTTCCGGAGTCGTGTAAGCCGGTTCCTTGATGATGCCCGAGACAGGGTCTTTCTTGAGAATCTTACAGAGCAATCTCTCGAGAACGAACTTTTTGTTCTCTGCCGCGATTTTATCTTTCTTCTCTTGATCGTCGAGCTTCGTATCGAGCTGAATCTCGAGCAATCTCGGCGCCAGGTCGACCGCAATCGCCGCTTTCACTTCAGTCGAAAGCACGGGCACAAGCGCTTTCCAGTCGCCCTTCTCCCAAACCGGCGCGAGCAAGCTGTTGAGAAAACGCTCGATTTCTTTGCGCCCGATTAGAGATTTATCGATCAAGATCCGTTCCTGAGCAGTGTCACCCATAGTGGCAATGCGAGCATCGTATTTGGCGTGCTGATCTTTATCGATCGCCATTCCGGTTTGCACAAGATCGGTTATCTCTTTGTGCAAGGCTTCGAAAGTCTTGATTAGTTCGTTGTAGAGATCGACAAGTAAACTGTGACTGCGTGCGTCTCGACCATTGTTGTCGTAGAACTTGGAGAGGCGCTCCAGCAATATTTCTACCGTGTCTCTGAGCACAGGCAGCTGCACATCGCGACCGACGCGTTGCAACGACTCGAGCGCTTCCTTGACCGGCCGTCTGGGATCTCCCTCAATCACAGGCAGAGGCGGGACCTGAGCCAATTTCGAGTGAGCGAGAGCCAAAAGCTCTTCGAGATATTCTTTCAAAAAGACGTAGCCGTTAACTGGATCTTTGACCAGCGTGCGAATTTGAGTGCTGATCGTGGCGTTGACTTTGTCCACGACTTGCTTGCGCAATGTAATCGCCGGTGCCTCGATATCGAGTGCTGTGTCGGCATTGACTTCGGTCGCCATCACTTTTTCCGACCATTGTTTCAAGCGATCTAGACAAGCCGCTTTGTTTTCCTTGAACTCTTCGAAGAAGGGGCGCGAAAGCAGCCTTCCATAGGCTGAATCAGTGCTCAAGCTGGCTCTGAATGAAAGACCATCTTCGGCTTTGCCCAGGTTGTCTGCCCAGAATTGTTTGGCCAGAGCTTTCTCGGTAATGTCTGGATCCGGGCGCAGCAGAAAGTCCATCACTGCATCCGTCAATCGCATTTCGAGCATGTCTTCGAAATAACCAAGTGACGGCACTTTGACCGACGACACACCGACTGCGGAATAGGCTTTATAGAAGGTACGATCTTCGACCTGTTCGGGTTCGCTGATCGACGTAAAAATGTTGCTCAAAATCGATTCACTGCGTTCAGTCAACGGCGAAAGAACGTCGGTCATGATCGTTTCGGACATATACTGGCTGACTCGGTCGTCAGCCGCCACCGGCTTGTCGCCCGAGACCTGACGCTGCGAAATCACGGCTCCACGCTTGTTCTTATTACTGAATAGGAACGTAAAGTCAAAAGGCGGCACATCTTTCTGAAAGTCGACGAAAGTGTGGTCTTTGCCTCTGATTGTGTAGGAGCGCTTGGGACTATTGATCAAATAATCGAGTTCACGCAACGACGCATAGGCGTTCGCGTAAATTCGCTTGATATGCTGATTTTCGACGACCGGTTCATAGACTTCGGGCAGAACAAACATACCGATAAAGCGACGCGTCGATGGATCGACACCGATGATTTTTCGCAGCATGTAAGCGACGTCCAGGAACATGCCACTGCCTGTGCCACCACAAAGCGAGCAGATGATATAAACGAACTGCAATTGCGAATCGACTTTGAAATCCGGAAAATCTTCCCAGGCAGCCGGGTCGGAAACATCGTGTGCTGCCTGCTGCAACCAGCGATAAGTAGTGTGCAGGTTTTCGCCTTTGTAGAGACCGATGCGCCCGAACATGCGCACTTGTCCAGAACCACGTGCCGCTTTCGGAAAGTCGACTTTCATGTCCGGGTCCGGATACCAATCGAGAATGTGCCTATTTTCCGGCGCGGACAAATTAGTGATCACCTGCGGCGTATCACTTTGATCGATAATGCGCATCTCGGAGGTGCCCAAACTGATGTGCTCCCCCGTGCGCTGGCTCATGACCGGCGGATTATTGACCGTCGCCGAGTCTGTGTCGATCGAAAGCAGTCTGATCCAGGGCAGGTCCGCCCGACCGTAAGTATCGACGATGCGCCGCTTCAGATGCGTCAGCGCCCGCTTACCCGTGCCACCCAAACCAACTACCAGTGTCGGAATAGTCCTAATAGCCATATATTTGAGCCTCTACTCTCTTGAAAAATAATCACGAACGGAAATACTTCGCTGGCAAATTCTTCCAACGGAATGCTTTAATGCCCTGCCACCTCAGTGTGCGCTTGTGCCGCTGATCACGGCATTACCTAAAAGTGCTACTAGGGCAATCAATACGATGATGCCGCTGCTCCAGTTTGCTGTTTTCGTAGCTTTTTCAGGGAGCCAACCACTATTTTTGACCAGGACCGTATAAACTCCGAACCTCAACGCGATCCCAATTACGACGGCAGCCACGCTGAGAATGCCGTACCAAATCATTTCCATTCGCTTAAGGATCCTCTCGTACTGAACTCACTAACATGTAAGTTTCTATCAGGCTTTAGCCCATTCAGCAGTTAACCTAAACGGGGTCGAAAAGGCTGCAAAGAGCCAAAAGCCAATAGCATTCGCCTACGAGAATACTTCTTAAGAAATGTGGTATCAAGGCATGACAAACTCTTTTTTGAAAAATCGAGAAAATTGCCATGCGGCGAGGCTAGCCGGACCTTTTTTGATTGGTAATCCAGAGGAATATGCCGAAGGCCGTCGAGAGGATCAGGATGACAAAGATGGGAACAGCCACTGGCGCAACTTCTTCCCAGGCACTTGGCTGGATCACGATTTCATAGGGAATATCGCTGGGTGCGACATTATCGGCGCTGCTGCGCACCTCTAAATTCAACTTACCACTGTATTTACCGGGTCTCTGGTCGGCCGGTATGGAGACCGGCAATTTGAACGTTTGCTTACCAGATTTATCAGTATCGATCGTCAGGTTGACTGATTTGCCTTCATTGACCAGGGCTGAATCCAGACGTGCCAGTATCGCCGGCTGACCCTTGCCGCCGACCTGACGGATTTCGCCTGAACCCGGCTTGATCGTCACATCATAAGTCGCTTTGGCTGTACCCGATTGCTTCAACTCACCTTCCAAAGCAGTTTCACAGGGTTGCGCGAAAAAGAAACCGGGCTTTTTCACGACCACCTTGATTAATTCCGGATTGGCCACCAACCTGCCCGGCACCGAAACAGTGTAGGCAAGGTATTCAGGTGTTTTAGCCGAACTTTCTAATTGCACCGCTCCGACAAAGTGGCCGGCCGGGCAATTCTGGTGAGCCTTGAGCGATAGCCCGATCACGCCCTGACCAGCCTGGCGTTCACCGGCGCCTTTCACGCTGGGGGCGATGTCGTATTCCGAGTTAGTCAATCGAACAGTGATCGCATCCGCTGGCAAAGTGCTGGACAGAGATGGGTTGTCGCCAGCGGCTCCGGATTTTTTCGCGTTTGCCAGAAGTTGCTCGGATCCAGAGTGAGAAAGGCTGCCGGTCACATCCTTGACCGCTGTCACCTGTTCGGAATAGCACGAATGCACTAGCACAGGCACTTCAGATGTCGCTTCCCCGCCACCATTTGTGGTGCCGAAATCAATCACGGACGCGCCACCGACAACACCAGCTTTGCTACCATTTTTGGCTAGATCCAGCGTCCCCTTCAAGCTTTCCACAGCTTGTTTCAAGGCCAAAAATATCTTCTCGGAAACACTGCCGCCGGTCGCTTTCGTCACATCGATGAAGCCACCGCCAAGAACATCGGCCAACTCTTTGGCAGTGGTCGTGCCCACTTTATGCTCGGGTAAGCGTTGCAAACCAATCACCAGAACATGCCATGGTGTCACTCCCAACTGTTTGAACAATTCATGCTCGCGAGCAAGCAATCTGGCGGCAACATCTCTGACTTTGACCGCAGCGTTAGCAGGCGGTTCGTCCCAGCCATCGGTGAGCATGACGATAAAAGTCGTCGTACATGGGTCGCTGGGCGAATACATCTGATTGGCTCGCTCCAGAGCCTGAGTGAGAGCGCCGCCCATGTACGTGTCGCCATGCTTATCGGCATCCAATTGATCGTGCGCGCTAATATCTTGCAATAGCAGTTGCCGGTCTTTATCGGCATCCAGCTTGATTGGCCAGTCTTTCTTTTCAACAACCTGAGTGCCGAAAGTGATAAACGAAAGTTTGCTGGCAGAATTGATCAGCCTTTTATCTTGAACAATCTGGGTCAGGGCTTGACGCAGTGCTTCGAACAAAGTGACTTGCTTACCATCGGCAGCCGTCACCATAGTTTGCTTGTAGAGCATGCTGCCGGAGACATCGATCAAAAAAATAAAATTCACGGGGCGTTCTTCGGCAGCGCAAACCGAAGAACCAGCAATCAATAACGTCGTGAGAAAGACAAGGAAGATGCGGATCACAACTCAGTTTCCATTTCTTCAACGATTCTGCGCGCCGCGTCTTTCATATCTTTGGAACGCGTAATGGGACGGCCTACGACAATGTAATCGGAACCATTTTTCATGGCCTGGGCCGGCGTCACCACACGTTTTTGATCGTCGTCCGCTGCCCATGTTGGTCGAATCCCGGGCGTGACCACGAGAAAATCTTTGCCGCAAAGCTGACGGATAGAAGAAACTTCTTTGGCCGAGGCGACCACTCCATCCAGACCGGAGCGCTTAGCTGTCATGGCTAGTTTGCCGACACTGGCTTCGACTGTGCGAGAAATACCCATCTCCTCATCGAGCATATTGCGGGTCAGACTGGTGAGAATGGTCACAGCCAAAACGATCGGACGCTCGACTTTTTCCTTTTTGGCTTCCTTTTCGACCGCCTCCATCGTCGCTTCCATCATGACTGAACCGCCCGTGGCATGAACGTTGAACATCGAAATGCCCTTGCCCACAAGCGCCCGACTGGCACCAGCCACGGTATTAGGTATATCGAGAAATTTGCAATCAAAGAAAAAGGGAGCGTTCTCTTCGCGCATGACGTGAAATAAAATCGTGCCGTAACGCGAAAACAATTCGAGCCCGACTTTGAACATCCCAACTTCACCCCGAAGTTCCTCGATCCAACGCCTGGCCTCGTCCAAACTTTGAACGTCGAGCGCCACTATCAGTCGATCTTTGGCCGTCAGTGCGGCAGATTGGGTGGACATCACTTCACCTCGTTTTAACTCAGGCAATCAAAGCAAATCTGGGCGAAAACAAAAAGACTTGGCAATTGATCATTGCCAAGTCTGAGCGCATTCTGCCGTTTGCGACAATCTGTCTTAAACAGGAGCTTTGTCCAATTTGTAGCGCTTGACAAAGCGGTCGACGCGACCTTCAGTGTCAACGATTTTCTGCTGTCCGGTATAGAACGGATGGCAATTGCTGCAAATTTCAACGCGGATTTGTTGTTTGGTCGAACCGAGTTCGACACTGTTACCACATACACAGGTAGCTGTGACTTCGTGGTATTTGGGGTGAATTCCTTCCTTCATATGGCACCGTCGATTGTGAAAGTAAGCACAGGGATGCGCAGTCGCCCGCGACAGGGCCCACCGGTAAAAACGGATACGAGTCCTGAATCACTAATCATACCAGAGATTAATTTCTGAGGGCGGACTGGGGTCTTTGCCTCGTTAACATCCGGAAAACAGTGAGGAACGGTCGCCTGTCATCTCAATTGCAGACTACCCCAAGGTTAGATTTGCTTGACAGCCCTTAACCGAACCTTTATTTTGGATAGGCTGCAAGGAGTACGCTTTCATGGCCCTAGACCAACCAGGTAAACCATCAGATGTGTTAGACGCGGCTATTCGCCCGCAGTTTGGCATACTCGGGGTTTTGCACGGCATGTTGGAGGGCGGCAAGTCCGCAGGCGCCGGAGGCGGCAGCGCTGCTGCCGAGTCATTCGACTTCGGCGCCCATCAGACAGCCCAAGCTTTCGAAGATCTCTACCGCACATCTACGTAGCGGCGACAGACTTTTTCTCTACAGGCATAGCAGTCGACTGTGTGTCTGCAACATCCGTCAATTCAGGGGTTGCTCCTATTTCAGAGGAAATTTGCGCATTTTTCCTCCGCCCCACTCGACCCTCAATTCAAGGGCTGTTTAACCTCGAGACCTTCACCGGCTGTGACAAGGCGCTTGCCTTCCACATCCAGAAATACCTTAGCCGGCCCAGCCGCATCGGTGACCGTGTGAGTCAGCTGCTCGAGCCTCGCCTGAATTGAATCGACGCCCCCCGAAGCAAAGCGCTGGGACAGATTGAGGTCGATATTCTCGCCCTTCTTGTCTACACCGATCAAAACAGTGCCGACCGGCACCTCGCTCTTCAGTCCCGCTGCCGCTTCCTCTTTTGTCGGACCCTCGAGCAACTTGCTTACTGCATCTCGAATCGGCTCACGCTCATTGATCGTGCGATCGACTGC
>CAJCHQ010000789.1 GCA_903970295.1 Bryobacterales bacterium | reverse complement strand
CGTCTGAACTTTTGATTGGAGAAGCCGATAACAATACGCTTATGTGGCTGCCATCTTTTCTACGACGCGTGGTTTGATACTGGTCGACATGCTCACCGCGTTTGATCTTCTCCAGTATTTTTAGATCTTCGTTAATCCGATCGGGCGGAACGAGAATAACATTTGGCTTGCCTACGATTTCTTCTGCTTTGTAACCGTACAGCCTTTCAGCACCTATGTTCCAGCTAACAATTATGTTTTCCAAAGACTTGCCGATAACTGCAAAACCTGAGCTATCTACAACTGCTTTGAACAACTGTTCATCTGAAAAAGATCGTTTTCTTTCGATGGCATAGTTAATGGAGCGCCCAAGCGACGACACATTGAGCTGTCCTTTGACGAGATAGTCCTCAGCCCCTGATTTCACAGCCTGCAAGGATAGAGCATCGTCATCAGTACCTGTGAGAATGATTACAGGTACCTCAGGAAATAACTTAGTTGTCCTTATTAGTGTGTCGATTCCTGTGCTGTCAGGCAAAGTCAAATCAAGAAACACTATGTCGATCCCGCCTTGTGCTATTCGCTGCAACCCAGTACTTAAAAGGTCGCAAGACTCAACATAGATCTGTCGAGATGTCACCCGTTCAAGGTGACTGGCAAGAAGTTCCACATCGTCAGGATTGTCTTCGATGATTAAGGCATTAACATTGCTGGGAATTTTCATAACTATTTCGTTGAGGGCAACCTCACTATTCCGAACCAGAAATCTTCGATTATTTTTGCAATTTTTACGAGTTGGCTTAGATCGACCGGCTTGCTTATGTAGCAATTGGCGTGCAATTCATACGAGCGTGAAACATCTTCTTCAGACTCTGATGTAGTTAAGACAACGACCGGTATTTTGCACAACCTCGTATCACCCTTCATCTCAGCCAAGACTTCACGACCATCTTTGCAGGGCATATTGAGATCGAGCAAAACCAATGTTGGTTCTTGCACAGAACGATACTCGCCCTGTTGCCGTAAATATTGCATCGCCTCAATCCCGTTAGAAACAACAATCACCTTGTTCGCCAGCTTTGTCTTGCCGAATGCGGCAAGACAAAGCTCAACATCATCAGGATTGTCGTCCACGAGCAAAATATTAGTCAGATCTCTCATGAGCATCCTCCATACGATTCTGGATTGGAATGGTGAAAAAGAAAGTTGAGCCTTTGCCTTTTTCAGACTCGATCCAAATGCGACCGCCATAACCATCCACGATTCTTTTGCAAATAGCCAGTCCAATCCCGGTGCCGGGATACGCGTGGATTGGATGTAAGCGCTGAAAGAGCACAAAGATTCGATCGGCAAATTGCATATCCATCCCTATACCATTATCTTTGACGGCGAATCGCCAACTTAATCCTTGCTTTTCAGCTGAGATATGCACAACCGGAGATCTTTCCTCGGCACTGAATTTGAGTGCATTCCCTACAACGTTCTGGAATAATTGCAATAACTGCGGTCCATCGGCCACTAATGTTGGCAAAGGGTCGCAGAGCACCTGTGCACCAGTGCTCTGGATACTGGCATTCAAACTCTCAATGCAATTAGCTACGAGATCATTACAGTTGACCGGTGTCGGAACATTCGGTCTAGACTGAATTCGCGAGAAGGCAAGAAGATCACTTATGAGGCGCTTCATATGCTTCACCGCAGTTTTGATCCTGGTCATATAGTGACGACTTTTGTCGCTTATTTCTTCTCCCAGCTCTTCTTCAAGCATATCTATGAAGCCAGACACTGAGCGAAGTGGCTCCTGTAAATCATGAGCTGCAACCGTGGCGAACTGCTGCAATGCCGCATTAGAGCGGGTCACTTCATCTAAAAGTCTTTTCCGTTCGGAGATATCCTGAATTACTAAGACCGCGCCTTCCAGCGAACCATTTTTCAAAGGCCTAAGGTTTATGGTGCACCAGCGCCCCGGAGCTTGAGCTTTAGGAGGAACAACAAGCACTTCCAAATCATCAACCATTTCACCTCCAATTGCTCTCACAATGGGAGATTCTGCAACAGGACAAAGCGTCACTCCATCTGGTAAGTAAATTCCGTATTGTTGAGGCCACTCTTCTGGTGCTACTTTAGTTGGTCCTACTCCGAGGATGTTGGTAGCAGCATCATTGAACAGCAGGACTTTTCCCGACACATCGGTTACGACGATGCCTAATCCGATACCACTGAGCAGTGCCTCGATTACTTTTTTCTGGTCGATATCTAATTTATCCATGCGGAACCTATTTCAATGAGCATCAATTGTTATTCCTCTAAGTAAACGGTCAAGCGGGCACAACAAACTTTGCCCCCGCTAGTTGTTTGCGAGGCCCAATTCAGCGAAGTCCGCACGAAGCCGTCTCTAAGGTACGAACGTCGGTCTCGATTTGCGAGTTAAACTTAAAATCTCGCTAACAGAGAGCATTAGCAGCATTCCTTCAGGATCTCAATGCCTGCGAAAGCCAGCACACTCTTAGTACCTTACATCTAAGATGATAACTTGTTTCCTTGTTGATAGTTGTTGCAATACTGTTTTTCACCGAGATTTTCCAATCATCTTTATCTCGCGGAGAGAACCACCAAGCCGAAAGAGGTTATTAAGTTTCTCACGCAGATCTGCTCGCTTGTGCGCTAGCGAGGCGGATCTTACTCTTATCAGTGACAGGTCTGAGGACATTCGAAGCTTGGCACCTGATATTCGAGCCAGTCAAGAAAAACTCGGTCACTCTCCTCTTATCTGGTTCGAATGCAGCAGCGCGAGGACTTCGTCGCTGCTGTGGCTCATGATACAAAAAATTCACTACTTGGTGCTGCCCTCATCCTCAATCATCTGTGTAGCCAGCCGGAAGAAACATTAAGTCATGCGCAGAGCAAATACCTATCTGACGGCCTCAAGTCACTATCAATCTAAAAGAGGCGTCTGCTCCGCTGACTATATCTGCGGACTATTGTGGGCTCACCCGTGTCTTTATGAATCTGCTGCACAATGCGGTCAAATTCAGCCAGCCAGGAAGTTCGATAGAGCTGGCAATAAACCAGATTAACCTTGAAAGCGTGGAAATCTCAGTGAGCGATACCGGGCATGGTATCAGCAATGCAGACACACCGGTCACCCAAACAGCGATGTTGTTTTAAAATTCGCCTAAATCCCCAAATCAGTCGAGCCGATAATGGCCGCGCTATGAATACCAGCGTCTTTCACAACTTCTTACCCGTAATCGAATTCGTCTTGGTATGCTCATCCAGCCAGGCGACGGTAGTTTTAACCACGTCGTCATCAACCTTCGTGTCTTCGAACACATAATGGTCGCCCTGAGCCACCGGCAGAAATTTCTTGTCCTTGGTGGCGAGATTATTGTAAACGACCTTCGCACTAGCTGGTTTTGTCTCACCGTCTTTTTGCCCTTGCACGATCATCACGGGAGTTTCTTTGATGTTGCGTGCCATCTTTTTGGTCGTATACATAAAGAACTGACAGGCCATCATCTCCTTCGGAGTTATGTCCAAACGTACCTCGGCATCTTTGCGCATTGCTTCTCGCAGTTCCGGCTTCGGCGTTGCGCGCTCGAGCAAATCTTCACCCAGTTTAGTGAACCTGCCATTTGGTCCTCGGGTCAGCAAACGTGCACTGACACGCGAATAATTTGAAAAGGTATTGAAGTGGTCGCCAGCCGGAGCCGAGGAAATCGCGCCTTCAATCAGATCTGGAAACTTGGTGGCTGCCTGCAAGGCGAGGGCACCACCCATGGCTTCACCAAGAATAAACACCGGAATATTCGGATGCAATTTATGAATTTCTTCGACGGCTGTTTTTGTGTCCGCCAACGTCTTATCCAGATTCATCGACGGATCGACATGGGCCTTATGTTTGAATTCTTTTCCGGTCCAGCCTCCGAAGCCGCGCAGATCAATCGCATAAACGGCGATTTGATCGGCAGCGAGGCGCTGACCCAAATCATTGAAAACGCCCTTATGCAAGCCTAACTCATGTAGACACAGCACAGCCGACTTCGCGTCACCACTCGGCTTCCAAAACAGAGCTGGCGGTGCCCCGGGCACCAGGCTGACCTGGCTCGCTGCAACCGACCGCTGCTCACGATTCGACATAGTTTTCACTTTGTCTTTATGCCTGAAGAACCAAAAAGCATCAGCCCTGGTGCTCGCTAACATCAGCGACGAGATTAATGAAAGTGCAAGCGCTGAAGCAATGAATTTGACGGGCCGCTGTTTTTGGTTGGACACAGTAAATTCCCTTTGTTGATGGGTTTTGACGCTAGCTACAATTCGCCTTCGGTGAGGTCAGAGATTTTTGAGTCTTACCAGCCGGAGTATCCGGCGCTAATTTGGGTTCGAGTGGCGCCTCCCTGGGCTCGCTTGGCGCCACTTGAAGAAGCAAACGGTCGCCGCCCCGCAGCTTCGTCAATAAAATGGGAGTCTGTAATTCCGCTCGGTCGCGCAGGACTTCCTCCTCGACTTTCTGTTTCAAATAATCAAAAGCATCGCTCATGATCGTCTGGTTACCTTTCAGCCTCAGTCCCTCGATCAACCTTCTGGTGAACACTCCATTAGGATAACTTTTCGATTCCCACGAGAGCTGCTCGGATTGACTAGAAGCGAGCACAACTTGATTTCGGGCGATCGAAGCATCATTCAATTTGAATGTTGTGCGGTGAATAAGTCCCTTGTCCGCCGTGACGTTAGTGTCAGATGAGTTACCGGATACATTGCTAGCTGCACTTTCAGACACAACAGCAGATGCATCAGCAGAGCCGAGTGCTTTCGATTCGGATGCGGAATTCTGCTCATCATCGTCGTCTGATTTGGCCAGCTGAACAGCACCACCATGACAGACATCCAGAATCAAAAGCACCCGATCGCAAGGAACGCTATCTCGCACGCCGACGGTTATCCAATTAAGCGGAATTCCCGTGAGAACGATATTTTCCATTTTGCCCTCATAGGGAACTATGAAGCTGGCATTGCCAGTATCTTTAACTTGCGCCCCGTGACTGGAAAAATAAATGACGACCAAGTCATTGCGCTGAGCCGAGCGAGCAAGCCATTTTTCGCCCAGCGAAGCGATGATGTTTTCTCGCGTGGCTTCACCGTCGGTGAGCAATTTAACGTGATCAGCTTTGAATTTACCTTCAGATACCAGATAGTTGCGAAAATCGGTGGCATCTTTGGCCGCATATTTGAGATTAATGTTCGGATTTTTGAAGTTGCTGATACCGACTACCAGCGCCCATTTGTCTGCCACCGGGAAAGGCACTGAGTGAGCTGCATCTGAAAGGTCGCGAACACCTCCCTGAACGTTGCCGCCAGGAATTTTTCCTCTCATCAAGTCAATTCTTTGTTGGTATTCCTGAGACTCTTTGTCTTTGCTTTGTGCCTTCGTCACTTTCGCCAGGGCAATCAAGTCACCGATCAGAACGCGACTCGACCGACCCAGAACTCGCTCATCACGGGTCAATAGTTTTTTGTACCAGGTTTCAGCATCGGAATATTGGTGCAAG
>CAJCHQ010000788.1 GCA_903970295.1 Bryobacterales bacterium | reverse complement strand
ACGTGCTCACCGACCAGCTTGATAGCGTCACCGGTGCGGTGGATAAAACGAATTCACGCGCAGCGTTCATCGTCGGGAAGAATCGCAATATCGTGTATGATTCGGGACTGGGTAATCTGCTGGGCGCGCAAAGTTCTGTGCTTGTGCACTTTGACAAAGAGCGCACAGAGCAGCTGAATTTCGTCAGGTTGAGGCAGCCTTCGAAGCCTACCGTGAGCAAATAACAGATTTGTGTGAACGTTTGTCACCAGCTTTCGAGCGCCACCACTCCAAGTCAGCTCGAGATTTCTTTGTTCGTAACATCTGCCGGATGTTGTAAATCGTATGCCAGCAGAGCCGCGCGACCGGAAAGGACCAAATAGACTAGCGTTAAATCGATTGGTACCATGAGAAAAAAGCCGGAATGCATTGATTCGATGAAATCGCGAATCGGTAGAGCCAACAAAACGAGCAGGATGCTTATGGACCAGAAGTCACCTGCGAATTTCTTAGGCGGAAAGTCAAAGAGCCGAGATGGGAAGCTGTATCGTGTCGTTAGAATGCTGTAGTTTAAAATCATCAGTAGCACTACGGTCGCGATGGCTAGCTCAAAGATGGGCACAAGTATAGCTTCTGCCCAATATGGAAAATCGCCGCGTCTCAATTGCATATCTAAATGAAATGACTCTGCGAAAACTGCGCAGATGCACGCGGCGTTCACTAGATAGGCGAAGCAGCCACGAGAATACGGCGTTCTGAGCTCTCTCCAGTCCCATGGTGAGCGCATTTTGAAGATTAGAAGAAGGGCGCACAGGGTTAGGCCAAGCGAGACAGTGCTGCTTCCAACATCAATAAGAACTCTGTGTGGTGTTTGATAGTGGGCTATTGCTGAATAGAAATTGTCCGGAGAATCATTAAAGTCTGCAGCATTTTTTTGATGCAGCTGTTCGACGGCTTTTGGATCTGAATATTTTGGTAATGAGCATCCAGCAACGATAGAGCTCGCCCCGATGAGCACGATGAGTAGAGGCAGCAAGAATCGGCTCGCTGGAAAGCGAGAGCTGGGTTTGCCAGTATCTATGCTTGGTGACTGATGCAAATTTTGGGCTCGAATTTAAATACGATTGTAGCGGAGAAGAGAACCGTGGTGTTCGCCGGCAATAAACTCGTTATGTCTAGCTTCGATGAACCCAAATGCGACCCCACAGCTCATTCCGCAAAAGAGGAAGAACGTTACATTTGCCACGCGGTGTTTAATTGACTTTGAAGGCCCGGATATGGGCGAATTTAACCCTAATAAGAAATATAGCTAATTCTCTTCTCTAATCGAAGGCGCTGCTCGTCAGCCTATCAAACCATACGCATAAGTCGAGTCACTGGTGGGGGTTCCACGTCTTAGAGCCGGCTTGTTGACTTGTTGTATTGGTCGGTGATTTTGCTGCGGGCGTTAGAGTCGAGTCCATATTCCATTATGGTGTGGGCGAATTCGTGCACACAAATATCGCGGTCGGCGTATCTATCAGTAGGGAGGTGGAGTAGATTTTCTTCTCCGCATGAGGCAAATTTGCCGCCAACACCGCGGGTGCGCTTATCGAAGTCGATGCCGGGATCCGTTTCTTTTCCCCTCATCGAGCGGTTCTCGGGAAGATCTGAGGTTTGTTGATCCTTCCCTATTATGTGCAGTTCGCTGCCGGAGTTGACTAGTGCGGCTCGGATTGCAGGCACATTGCCGAGCATCATTTGCATTCTGCGGCGCGCTTCTTGCAGTGCTGAGTCAGCCACTACCTCTGGTGCCTTGATTGGCAAGCCCTGAAAGTCTATTTCCTTTGAGTAAAATCCACTTTCAGGCGGAGAAATTCGTCTTACCTTTTCCGCTTCGGCGCGTTCAGGAAAAGACAAGAAATTGGAAGACCCCATGATGCCTGCAGCCAACAATTGCGTCGTGCTCTCACTGCTGTTCCCGTATGTAAAGTGGCGTTCGGCTAATGTGCTCGGTTGGTGGAAGGTCAAACCCTCCTCACCTATAATGTAACCGCAGGCAAATCATTCGTGGGGTGAACTTTTGAACTTCCAGGCAATCAAGCGGATGTGCGACGCATCTTTCGCTATTAGTTTTTCACTCGCATTTCTATTGCCACTGGCTGCCATGATGCCCGCTAATGCCGATGCAAGTTCAGCGAACTTCTCTTCCCCCGAGGCCAACGCGGATAAGTCGCGAGGTGTAGCGCAGGTCAGCGATGCGCAGGTACAAATGGCGATCGGCGCAGT
>CAJCHQ010000787.1 GCA_903970295.1 Bryobacterales bacterium | reverse complement strand
TTTACAGGCAAAGAAATCGTCACCATGTTCGCCGGTGGTTATCATGGTCACAGCGACAGCACGCTTGCCTCCAATGGCCACCGCTCGAGCGACGGCATTCCGGCTAACACCGCGGGCAATACCATACTCGCGGATTTCAATGACCTTGATTCGCTGGAAAAATGTCTGGTCAGCCACAAGGGCAAGATTGCCGCTGTTCTGCTTGAACCGGTGCCGGGCTCGATGGGTGTGATCCCTCCAGAAGCTGGGTTTTTAAAGGGGGTGCGAAAATTATGCGATCAAAACGATTGTCTTTTGATCTTCGACGAGGTGTTGACAGGCTTCAGGCTGGCTCTCGGTGGCGCTCAGTCAATTTTTCAGGTCACGCCTGACCTCAGTTGCTTCGGTAAAGCCCTGGGTGGCGGCATGCCCATCGGCGCATATGGTGGACGCGCTGAAATCATGGAGTGCCTGCAGCCTCTGGGAAACGTTTATCAAGCCGGCACCTTCTCTGGCAATCCCGTCACTATGGCTGGTGGCATTGAAATCATCAAACTCTTAAACGATCCGCTGGTATACGAAACATTGGAAGCCAGGGCCGGTCAACTTTTCCAAGGATTGCAAAAGCACATCGACGCCCATACCTACCCAGTTCAGCTGCAAAGAGTGGGTTCGATGTTCGCTATTCTTTTCAGCGAGAATCCCGTGCGAAATTTCGAAGACTCCAAAAGCATAAACGCCGAACAATTTGCAGTCTTTTTCCGAAGCTTGCTGGAAAACGGCATCTGCCTGCCGCCTTCGTCAGTGGACGCGGCCTGCCTGTCTTCCGCGCACAGCGAAGAAGAAATCGACCTGGCAATTGATCTGTGTAAAGTCGCTCTCCAGTCAGTTTTCGAGCGGTCCGATAATTAATTTTTATAGGTTGCGATTTAGAAAGTCGAACGCATAACAACGAGATCGGAAAAAGTCTCCCAGATCACTGAGAACTTGCCGCCCGAGGCACCTTGAGATAAACGAGGCAAGTGTTCGATCGGAATCTCGATTATTTTGAATCCGGCTCGGTCAGCGCGTATACAAAGCTCGGCATCAACGAATGCCGAAGTCGACTGCAATTTGACTTTGTCCAGAATGGCGCGCTTGAATAACTTGATTGAGTTGACGTCTTTGTGCTTGTTGCCATAAAAAAGCCGCAGCATCGCATTATAGACCTGCGACTGCATCTTGCGCCTGGGCGGATCGTTGCGATTGACTCGGTGGCCGATAACAAAATCGTTTTCGGCGAGACCTTCGGCCATGGTCTGCAATTCTTTGGGAGCATACTGATAGTCGCCGGGTAAGGAAAAGATCAAATCTTTCTTCCCAGACATATAGAGTTCGCGAATGGTATACCCGAAGCCTTTGTTGACTTCATGATTGAGCAGGCGCACGTGCGGGTTGACTGCGGCAATTTCGCGCAAAATAGCCAGCGTCCCATCTTTGCTGCCGTCATTGCAAACGACAATTTCGTAATCCGGGCAGATCCGCTTGAGGAGATCGTCGGAATCATTGATCAGACGTCCGACCGTCGTCTCATCGTTGTACGCCGGAATCACCAGGGAAAGCGAAGCGAGCTGAGTGGCCGTGCTATTCATCGCAGATTAGGCACCTGATTCGGTGGCAGCAACATTTTGTCCGATTTCTTGCCACCGGAAGTTTCACAGAACTCTCGAATCGTTTCAATCACGTAATCGATCTGCCCATCTTCCAGTTCCGGAAACAAGGGCAGGCTGAGAATTCGCTTGGTGACGCGCTCGGTGGTGGGCAGAGAATTTTCAGCGTAGTCGAGATATTGATAAGCCTTTTGCCTGTGAGCCGGAATTGGATAATGGATCAAAGTACCAATGCCTCTATCGAGCAAATAAGATTGCATTTGATCGCGATTATCTGTTTGGATCACGTAGAGGTGATAGACGTGCTCGAAATCAGATGGCGTCACCGGCGTCTGCACAACATCTTTCAGTCCGTGCGTATAACGAGCGGCCAACTGTTGTCTTCTCTCGTTCCACTTTCTCACAAAGGGAATCTGCACTGCCAGAATAGCCGCTTGCATCTCGTCCAGGCGGCTGTTGATGCCGACGATATCGTGATGGTATCGCTTCGATTGTCCATAATTGCGCAGCATCATCAATTTTTCATAGTCCGGACGTGAATTGCACGATACTGCTCCGCCGTCGCCAAACGCACCCAAATTTTTACTGGGATAAAAGCTGAAGCTACCGAAACGGCCAATCGTGCCGGCTGTGACACCGCGGAAGGTGGCACCGGTAGCCTGCGCCACATCTTCAATCACAGGCACATTGTGCTGGGCGGCTATGCTCATGATTTTTTCGATCTCAGCCATAAGCCCATAAAGATGGACCGGTATGACCACTTTGGAGCGTTTCGTGAATTTTCGCTCGAGGTCGAGAGCATCCATAACATACGTTTCTGGATTGATGTCGACAAAAACAGGAGTGGCACCAGTCATGGAAATCGCAGAAATTGTCGGAACTGCTGTGTGGGCAACCACCAACACTTCATCGCCCGGACCCACGTCTAAAGCCGCCAGGGCCAGGTAGATAGCCTCAGTACCCGAGGCACAACCGACGGTAAATTGGCAGCCCAAATAGCGAGCAAATTCTTGCTCGAAACGCTCCAGTTCGGGACCAAGTATGTAGTAACCGCTGGCCAGAACTCGCGCTACGGCTTCGTCTATAGGCGCTTTTAAGGACTGGTAGTGGAGTTTCAAATCGCCGAAAGGGACCTTCACGAGCGTTACCTCAGCCGAGAGACAGACAAATACTAAAAGAAACCGCCGCCGCTTGAATTAAGGAGCCTTTAGTTGAGAAAGCTCACTCAGGCTTGTTAAGCCCACACCAAGTCTCTTCAGAGCCACAGTCCGAGTTTACCCTATTCCCCATCAGCATTTTTACCACTTGAACACGTGGTAGAATCTACCGGCCTGACTGCGTTCTTCCCTCCAGCAGGGCTTTTCCGCCCAGAATCAAGATAAGCGCAACTTAACAACAGACAATTAACAAGTATCTATATGAATTACGAAACATTTAATGGCAAGTCCGTACTGATCACAGGCGG
>CAJCHQ010000786.1 GCA_903970295.1 Bryobacterales bacterium | reverse complement strand
GAGATGGGCTAGTTGGTATGATCCGCGAAAACCTGATAGCTGAACGAATCGCAATTGATTCATATCGGGAAATGATCGCCTACATCGGAGGCAACGATCCGACTACGCGCCGGATTCTAGAGGAAATTCTCGCCGTCGAGGAAGAACACGCCGAAGATCTGTCAAGCCTTTTGGCAAAGTAAAACGTCACTTTCGGTATTAGCTAAACGAAGACTCAACCATAAACGAAGGTTGAGTCTTCGCAGCGTACCTTTATTCGAGCTATAGAAAAAAAATGATTCAAATTCTGCTGTTCACCATAATACTTCTCAGCACTATGCCACTAGTGGCAGTAGCAAAGGAAGCCACAAACGGACAAGCAACCGTTTATTCTGATAAGCTCCAAGGTAAGAAGACTGCCTCCGGTCAATGCTATAACAAATCGTCAAAAACGGCCGCCAGTTCCACGTTGCCCCTTGGTTCTAAAGTACTGGTCAAAAATAAGCGCAACAACCGTTCTGCTGTTGTTGTCATAAACGATCGAAAGGCACCCGGCGGAGCCAAGCTAGATCTGAGCAGATCGGCTGCGAATAAACTTGGTGTCAAAGGCACCGCCCCAGTCAGCAGTCGAGTGATCAACTAAGATCTCGGCATGCATGACGAGGCGACGTTATTTCCCTTGAGTTGATTTTTGTCTAAGCAGCGGGCTGCTCTGGATCGACAGCAGGCACGATAGTTAAGCGCCGAGTATTGCTGCGCATTGCCCGCACAGCGGAAAATTGAATTACAGCTTCTTCCTTCAATTTCTTGGCAGTTTGAAAATCGCCGCGCTCTTCATACTTACGTGCAACCGAGTGAAAACGCCTACCCATCTCCACACAACAATTCCGATATATCAACGCGGTTCTTTCCGCAGTTTCATCAATCGAAATGTTCATGGTCGGTGTCCTTCAATCGGATTATAAATAAACAGACACTCTCAATTCACGGCCGGTTCCCGATGCGTGGAAAATTTTTCTTAGCTATCAAAATGATATCGGTCAGACCACCAGTTAGCACCTTAATACGATCGACAGCTGCTCTGCCTTTGTGAAGACGACAAATTAAATCCGGCGGCGCCCAAGCAACTTTCTCTTGCCGTTTCCTTCTTTCGAGCACAGCCGCATAGAACGCGAGTTGGCTCTATGAGATACAGACATCAGCGGGACACAAACCATGAAATCATTTGAACGTGAAGTAAAGTACTATTTTTCGCAGCATCGAACGCGGGGTTGCAAGATTACGCACATGGTCGGTTTGCCACTGATCGTCTGTTCTCTTCTATTACCTGCCAAAGGTTCAACCAAGAGGAACTTGATGTGCTTGGGTTGGCTGCTTCAATTCATCGGTCATTACATATTTGAACACAACGAGCCTGGGCTGATGGAATGGCGTAGTCCGGTTTCGTTGACATCGTCGATCATCTTTGTATTGCATGAATGGAAACGCCTCTGCGTCGGAAAGAGAATTGTCGATTCGTGATTTAGAGCAATGGAACCGTCAGGCAATTGCTACGTCTTGCACATTGCAACAATGTCGATGACCACAGAACATGTGAGTCACGACCAAAATGAGCGTAGGAGGTAATGGCATGGCTTCGAAGCAGGATGTGACATCAACTGAACAGCTCCGCCGCGACAACCGCAGAATCGAGCATCTGCTGACGCAGTTCGATAAAGCTGGTGAGCCAGATGAGCGGGAGAGCGTATTCAACACTCTGTCATCAGAGTTGAGTGTTCATATGCGCTTAGAAGAGTCTGTGTTGTGCCCGGCAGTGAAGGGCGTAATCGAAGACGCGAAGCTAACTCAGTACCTCGAGCACATCACAAAAATCAGGTTGATCGTTGACCGTATGCAGAGACTCAGCGCTAGCGAAGAGGGCGACCCCTTCAGTGCCACCATGGCGGAGTTGAAAGCAGCCTTGGCATCACACATTGAGTTCGCTGAGCAAAATCTTTTTCCCGAGATCGAGAAGTCAGACCTGGATCTGGTGGCTATCGGAAAGAGGATGGAGGAGCTGAAAAAAGATCCCACTGCAAGCAACCAGGTTGCATCCGGAGCGAAACGCGAGGCGACGCATAGGGCAGAAAGAGCATGAAGGTAGTCCGAGGACCAGTCGGGGAGCTCACCACTGAAATGCCTCGGAGCGAACAAGAGCAGCTGTACCAACAGCTGCTTGTTTGCTTGTATACACACTGCCGGTGCATCAATCAAAGGCAGGAGAAACCCGATGTGGATTGACAACATTCGCGATCCCGAATCACACATTCATAAACTTGTCCGCATCCTCGGAGCGTATCTGTTCGGCGAACTGGACCTGACAGACCACCAATTGCTTGCGCTTAAGAGTAGTTTAGTAACTTACGCCGAGGATGCCGATCCGGGGCAAGTGATCACCCTGGAAGGTCCGATCGCTCAACAAGTTACCCAAGAACAGTTCGACAATGCCTGGGCAATCGTCGGCAAATCCTTAGACGGCGAACCAATAGTCTGGCATCGGCCCCTGCCATTCGAGGCCGAAGCCTTTTGGCACTAATTGCCGCCGAACAGTTCGACAATGCTCCGCCAATCGTCGGCGGCATCGATCAAAAGTACCAGTATTGCCGCCAAGGAACTCGGCCGCAGCTGTTACGTCCTTAGAGCAGGCGCCCACGATGTGGAGCCACGATTTAATCAATTGAAGGAAAAGTTCGCCATGAATAGCAACCGGCGGTATTCCAAAAAACACTGGATTGCCGCTACCGTCGACCGAGTGCAAAACAACGAGAACGCACGAACACTTTCAAACTTCATTGATGACTTTGAGCAGCATGGCATGCAAACTGCATTGCTTAGCTTCAACAAACAAGGTGCTGCTCGTCTGACATACGCAGAGCTACTGCATACCGTGAAACAGCTGGCTTACGGATTGACTAACAACGGTTTGAAACAAGGCGAAACAGTTTTGCTCTACGCCGCGAATTCGCCAGCATGGATCATCACGGGCCTTGCCGTCATTTACTCAGGTGCGATTTTGGTGCCTGTCGATCCACAACTCACGGACGAATCGCTCAAGCACATCGTGACAGACAGCGTCCCACATTGGCTGTTTACTGACGCCAAAGGAGCTCAGCGCCTGGACAAATTATTTGCTACGCGAAAGAACCTTAAGGTCGTTCGAATAGATGCAGATGAGGAAGACCCAAATTGTT
>CAJCHQ010000785.1 GCA_903970295.1 Bryobacterales bacterium | reverse complement strand
TTTTGATCATGCATGAAACGATCGCTCCCACTCAGCTTTTAGGCGCCGTCATCGTTCTGGTGGCGACGGCCTCAATTGGCCGTCTCAATCAACCAGGGGAGTTGCCGGTTTGATTGGTTGCAAGGAATTTGACTCGCATTGAAGAATTGTGTTATCCCAGTGAGGCCAGGGCAGGAGTATGAATTTGCAATCACATACAGTCAAGTTTGGCGACTTGTTGGTCAAGCTGCAATTGGTCAGCGAAAAAGATGTCAGCGACGCGCTCCAGGTGGCGCCGCAATTCGGTATGCCGCTTGGTCGCACGCTTGTGCTTTCGGGACGCTTGACCGAAGCCGAACTGCAGCTGGCGGTCGAGTTGCAACCGCTGATCAACAAAAAAGGATATCCGCTGGAGTCGGCCAAAAAAGCCGCTCTGCTGGTTAGAAATGACCATCTGCAACCGAGCGAAGCGCTCACTCGTATTGGCATCCAGAGCAGCGTCGAACGTGTCACTCTTGGCAGCATTCTGGTCGAAGCCGGGGCCATTTCAAAACAGCAAATGGATGATGCTCAAAAAGTCAGCTATGAGACAGGCATGCGCTTGGGTCGAGTATTGGTTCTGAACAATGCCCTTTCCCATAATCTGCTCACTAAAGCGCTCGGTGTGCAAACTATGCTGCACGACAAACGCATCTCGCTCACTCAAGCGATCGAATTATTAAAAGTGGAAGTGGGCAGCGAGGCGCCCTCGACCTTGACGCTCGAAGCCCATCAAATGCGGCCGGCACCGGCAAAAAAACAAGTACGCTTCGGTGAGTTTCTGGTCTTGTCAGGATTAGCAACCGAAGCGGAAATGCTGCAAGCCGTCGAGACCAGCCTGAACAAAAGACTCAGTCTCGGCGAGGCGATTATCGACCTTTGCTTGATCTCGAAACCGATTTTCGACAAAGCGATTCAGCTCCACGAAAAAGTCTGCGCCGGTGAATTACCTCTGCCTCAAGCAACTGAAGAAATACACCGTATGGTGTTTGGCGATCCTCAGGCCAGATCCGGCAATTCTCAATCTCCAGTTTTAGGCGAACTCCTCAAAATGACTGGCTTTGTCACCGACACCGATATCAGAGAAGCAATCGAATTGAGCCATAAATATCCGTCGTTGATCGGCAAAATGCTGGTTGTATCCGGTGCCATCGATGAAGCAACTTTGATTGCTTCCTTGCGCTGTCAATATCTCTTGAAGCACGGTTATCTAGGACTCGACGATGCCATTCGCGGACTGCAGTACATGAAGCAAAACCGGATCAGCTTCGATGATGCTCTGGAAGAACTCGGCGTGCGCAAACCGACCGAATCATAATCGAGACGCGATCTGACCTTTTTATGGCAAAGTTTTTACCTCGCGGGTAGACTGTTTTCGCGCAAAATTAAAGTGCTGTCGGCAAGAGGTTTCTGTGTCCTACAAAAGCAGATTTGGAATCGCCGCTCAGCTGGTGAGCCCGTTTGCCATCATCTCGATTCTTAGCACCCTACTGCTTGGCATCAGCTCCTGCTGGACGATGAGTCAGGCTCTGAATAAATCGCTGGCTGAAAAGTCGGAGATTCTCACCCGCAATTTAGCCACTGTACTCGCGGATCCGTTATCGATGGGCGAATACGATCATCTACAGGGCATTTTGGACGCAGCGGCCAAATCCGATCAAGATCTTGCCTATGCCATGGTGCTCTCATCTGACGGTAGAGCCTTAGCAGCCACCGATCCGGCCGATAAAAATAAGCGCCTGAATACAAATGACTTCGAACGGCAGGCGCTCACCGTTGCCGATTTCACAGAGCGCGACACGCCGGCACCCGGAGTTTTCGAATGCATGATGCCGATCAAAACATCAGGCAGTCAAATGGGCATTTTGCGGGTGGGCATTTCGCGTCAACGAGCCCAACAAGTGATCGATCACGCCGAAGTGCAAATAGCCATTATCGGCATAATGGCACTGATTGTCGGCGTCACTGTATATATAGTGCGCATCGGCGGCACGATCATCCGCCCGATTGCTAACGTAGTCGCAATCGCTACACGAGTGTCCGAAGGCAATCTCGGCGAAACAATCGAAGTAGCCCGAGAAGATGAAATCGGACAGCTGCTCGAATCAATGAATAGCATGGTCGAATACCTGCGCGAAATGGCGGCAGTAGCCGATTCCATCGCCAAAGGAGATTTGACCGTCCGGGTGGAGGCGCGTTCACCTGGTGATGTTTTTGGCAACGCGTTCAAGAAAATGGTCGAAAGCCTGCACGCCATCATTCAAGATTTGGCCGAGGGTGCGCAAGGTTTGAGCACGGCGGCGACTGAACTGGCGACGACTTCGAGTCAGCAGAGTGCCTCTATTTCCGAACAAGCGACATCGATCAGGCAATCTTTGCAGACGCTGGAAGAAATTCGCACCATTGTTCAACAAGCCAGCGAAAAAGCCAAATCAGTCGTAGACATCTCAGAGCATTCACTCGACGTTTCCAAGGCCGGTCAAGAAGCTCTCGAGCAATCGGTTTCAGCGATGGTGAAAATAAAAGAGCAGGTGCAGGAAATCGCTGATAACATTTCCGAACTGAAAGAAAAAACAATCCAGATTGGAGAAATTACGGCTTCGGTCAACGACATCGCCGATCAATCTAATTTGCTCGCCGTCAACGCGGCCATCGAAGCCGTCAAGGCCGGGCAGGCCAGCCGTGGCTTTGGCGTCGTCGCTTCCGAAGTGAAGAATCTGGCCAGCCAGTCAAAAAGAGCAACAGCGCAAGTTCATGGTATCCTCGGCGAAATTCAAAAGGCCACGACTTCGACTGTGATCGTCACCGAAGAAGGGAAAAAGCGAGTCGAGTCCGGCGTCAATCAAGTGCATCAGATCGGCACCAATTTCAACCAACTTTATCGAGTGATCGAAGAATCCTCGAATGCGGCCAAACAAATTGCCGCCGCCACCAATCAACAAGTTTCAGGAATCGAGCAGGTGGCTCTGGGCATGCGCAGCATCTCGGAAGCGGCGAATGAGAGCGTCACCGGAGCCGCTCAGCAAAGTTCGACAGCCCAAAATTTGAGCGGGCTGGCCAACAGTCTAAACAATATCGTCAGGCGTTATCGATTGCATTAAGGCAAAACATCGTTCGAAAGGCGTAGAGCCTATTATTGGTGACAGCATGAAGTGGTTTGCTGATCTGACAATCAAAGGAAAATTGATCTCCTGCTTTGCCGTGATCGTTTTATCATTGGCTGTTGTTATTGCCTGTGCTTTAAGTGCGATCAAAAACATCAGCAACGATTTGAACATCGCCTGTGAGGCAAGACAGCTGCGAATCGACGCCGACAGAATGCGTCTTTCTGTTCTGGCCATGCTGCTTGGCAGTTCCGCCTACGCCGACGAAGACTTCGCCGCTCTCAGCCATGACACTGATGAGACCTTGGAAAGTTTGCATAAATTGAAAGCTTACTTTGCCGACGATAAACATGCTGTCGGGGTAATCAAAGACCTGGAAGCCAGCCTGCACGACTACATCAGCAGTCGTGATAGCGAGCAACTGCCCTTGATCAAGAACAAACAAATCGACCAAGCCAAAACGATTTCGATCGATGTTCAGGGTCAACGTTTTGAGCGCATCAGCAAACGAGCTCAGGAACTGGCTAATCATGCCAGTGATGTGGCCAACGATCGAGCGATTACGGCCGTCATAATTTTTTTGGTTTTGGCCGAGATCGGAAGAGCA
>CAJCHQ010000784.1 GCA_903970295.1 Bryobacterales bacterium | reverse complement strand
TCCCACATGTCCGGATGCAGCCCGTTTCTGCCCAATGACGGCTGGGTCCTCAAAAGCGAGCGCCGGGTCGTCTCTGGCCTGACCTCGCCTTTGCCACCGGAGGCCGAAAGACGCTCATCTTGAGATAAGCGAGGCGTGAAGTCGGCTTCGTCGTTATTCAGTTTGGGCGGTGTGCTCATGTGAATAGGCCTTATCCATGAGAATTTTGCCCATTCTAGTAGGTTTTATAACCAATAGTTGAGTCTGCCAGCTGAAGGCGAGGCTCTCCCTAGTGCAACAATATCAGACAGGCACCGCGGTTTTAGTATTTTCGGTATCGAACAGTGGCGTCGATAGATAGCGTTCGCCGGTGCTGGCGAAAACCGTAACGATAAGCTTGCCCTTGTTTTCGGGACGCTGAGCCAACTGGCGGCTGGCACAGAAGGCGGCACCACTGCTGATACCGGCAAGAATGCCTTCGGCAGAGGCCAACTTGCGACCCCATTCAAACGCTTGATCGTTTGTAATCTGGATCACTTCGTCAAGGATTGACAGATCCAGATTCTTCGGAATGAAACCAGCGCCTATGCCCTGAATCTTATGAGAACCGGGCTTGAGCGGCTGCCCGGACATTGCCTGCGTGATGATCGGGCTGTCTGTCGGTTCTACAGCAACGATCTTAATCTTGGGATTTCTCTGCTTCAAGACTTGACCCACACCAGATATGGTGCCGCCTGTGCCAGCTCCTGCGACAAATATATCGACTTTGCCTTCTGTGTCGCGCCAGATTTCTTCCGCCGTCGTCAAACGGTGAATCTCTGGATTGGCTGGGTTCTCGAACTGTCCGGGCACGAAACTATCTTCAATCGTGTTCAAGAGATCGCTGGCTTTACTGATCGCCCCCTTCATGCCTTCGGCACCGGGTGTCAAAACCAACTCCGCTCCCAGCGCTGCCAGAAGTTTGCGGCGCTCGACCGACATCGTTTCTGGCATGGTCAAAACCAATTTGTAACCCCGAGCAGCACAAACAAAAGCCAGTCCGACGCCGGTGTTTCCGGAAGTGGGCTCGATCAGAGTTGTCTTGCCGCGTTGGATTTTGCCAGCTTTTTCGGCCGCGTCAACCATGGCCACGCCGATCCGGTCTTTGACCGAACTACAAGGATTGAAGAATTCCAATTTTGCAGCCACCTTCGCATCGACGCCTTCCAGCAGCGTGCGAATTTTGACCAGAGGCGAGTTTCCAATTAACTGGGTAATGTCATTTGCTATCGGCATATTCGTTGCACCTTATCGCGCATCGAGCATGATGTTGCTCTCGCAATTACTCGTGCTGATGCTCTTGTTCGCTTTGTCTGGCGATTTCTTCGACGTGCCGAACAACTTTGTCGAATTCTTCATCGCTCTCAATCGTCTGAAAGATCGATTGATCGTCGCGTTGGATCAAGCGCATGATCACCAGCGAGCCTTCTTCGTCTTCCTCGGTGGTTTCAGTTTTGTTGTCACCCATCTTCAGAAGCAAAGCATATTCTTGATTTTCGAATTCAAAAATGTCAAGAATTTGACACGAGTAAGAGTGACCATCTTCCCCTTCCAGAGTGATGATCGCTTCTTCTTGCTGGGTCTGGGCTTCATTGTTCATCGAAGTTCCTCAACTTTTTCGGGTACTTGCCAGGGAAGCGAGCTTCTTCAGCTCTTGATCGGTACCCAGAGCTATTAGTTCATCACCCTCGTGAAAGAGATGATCTGGAGACGGATTCGTCAAAAGCTTACCATTTTGTCTCACGGCCAAGATCATAGCGCCTGAGGTTTGTTTTATATTCGCGTCCTTCAGTGTAGCGCCCACGATAGAGCATGCGGCAGCGAGCGAAACTTGTTCCATGCGTAAGTCATAGCCGGGGGCATGCATGACGACATCGAGAAATTCGGTCACCAGTGGATGCGTGACGGAAGCCGCCAGCCGTCTGCCGCAAATCACGTAAGGCGAGATCACCATTGAGGCGCCGGCACGGCGAAGTTTGCCTTCAGAGCCTGGGTTAGCCGACCGTGACACAATCGTAATATTCTCGTTTAAACCTTTGGCCGAGAGAACAATAAATGTGTTCGCCGTGTCGACAGGCAACGCACAAACGATGCCCTTGGCTGTCTTGATCTGAGCTTCGATCAGGATATCATCCGAGGAAGCATCGCCGAGAACGACGAGAAATCCTTCATCTTCAGCTTTCTTAGCATGAGCCGGATCGTTATCGATGACCACGAAAGGCACCTCATTCGCCCGCAATTGTGCACATACTTCCTGGCCGGTGCGCCCGTATCCGCAAACAATCTGGTGATCTACAAGCTTGACAATCTTTTGTTTCATGCGCCTCCTGGACCAATTGATCGACATAAAAATCTGGACGATATCGCTCAAAACATAAACGGCAACAGCCACTCCGCAAAGGAGAAAGACGATCGCGAAACATTTGCCGAGATCATCAAGCGGGTGTACTTCACCGTAACCGACAGTTGTCAGCGTCGTCACGGTCATGTAAAGCGAATCGAGAAAACTCCATTTTTCCAGGACCATGAAACCAGTGGTGCCAAAGCAGACCAGGGCCGACACCCGCAGGAGGTCGAATAAAAAACGCTCTCTCAGCGGCGCGCCGCTGTTGAGAGGGGAGGTGCTTTTGGGAACAGTCATGGCTTCAAAATTCTGGCGCTCGCCTCTCGGCTTTCTAAAGATAGCAAATCATAAAGTAAATAAAGACAAGTCCCGGAAGCTCTCCTGGAGCTGTTAAAATCAAGCCTCCAGGGCGCACAGGTCTTGTCAGGACAGGTATTAGACCTGACAGCGCTGATTAGCACCAGTTCACAATCGTCATCATCAAGAATAGCGGAGTTTCAATGAGCACAGTACTTTCAGCCACCGAGGGTCGGGTTGTCCAAGTGATCGGACCAGTCATTGACGTCGAATTCCCGGGCGGTCATCTGCCCGAAATCTACCATGCCATTGAAATCAGCGGAAAAAACCCAGCCGGCGAAGACCTCAGAATCGTCTGCGAAGTGCAACAGATGCTCGGCGATAACCGTGTGAGAACGGTGGCTATGAGCTCCACCGACGGCATGACCAGAGGCATGAAAGCCGTGGACACCAAAAAAGCGATTTCGGTGCCAGTTGGCAAAGCGACGCTGGGCCGCATTCTCAACGTTCTGGGCGAAATCGTCGACGAAGGACCGCCTCTGGAAGCTGAAGACTATTGGCCGATTCATCGTCCTTGCCCCGATCTCGTTCAACTTTCAACAGACACTGTGGTTTTCGAAACCGGGATCAAAGTCGTCGACCTGTTGGCTCCTTACATCAAGGGTGGAAAAGTTGGACTGTTCGGCGGTGCCGGCGTCGGCAAGACAGTAATCATCATGGAATTGATTCATAACATTGCTTCACACCACGGCGGATTTTCGGTGTTCGGCGGTGTGGGCGAACGCACCCGTGAAGGCAATGACCTCTGGAACGAAATGAAAGAGTCGGGCGTGATCGACAAAGTGGCCTTGGTTTACGGTCAGATGAACGAACCGCCGGGCGCCCGTATGCGCGTTGGACTGTCTGCACTGACAGTGGCTGAGTACTTCCGCGATGTCGCTCAACAAGACGTGCTTCTCTTTATCGACAACATTTTCCGTTTCGTCCAAGCCGGTTCGGAAGTGTCAGCGCTTTTAGGACGTATGCCTTCAGCCGTAGGCTACCA
>CAJCHQ010000783.1 GCA_903970295.1 Bryobacterales bacterium | reverse complement strand
TTTTTAGCCGCAATTCGATCGGATCCATATTGAGACTGTAAGCCAACTCGTCCATGGCCGATTCCAGAGCGAAAGTGCCGGTCGATTCTCCCGGTGCCCGCATGAAAGTCGGTTTACCGACGTCTAAACGAACCAACTTATGGCTGGTTTGCACATTCGGGCAGGAATAGAGATAACGAGCCGGAACCGCCACATACTCGCAGAACTGGTCGATGTTAGCGGTCTGGATGATGCCTTCATGGCTGATCGCCGTCAACTTTCCATCTTTATTGGCAGCTAATTTGACGCGCTGCAAGGTCGCCGGTCTATAACCGACCGGACCATACATGTTCGACCGTGCCAAAACGACTTTGACCGGGCGATTCACTACCCGGGCTGCTAAAACAGCCAGAGGCACATGCGACCAGACACTGCCTTTGCCACCGAATCCGCCACCTACGAAATAAGAAATCACTCGCACATTTTCCAGCGGCAATCCGAAAATGTGAGCAATTTTGCCCTGACAATTGAAGACGCTTTGAGTGGCATCGTAAACTGTCAGCTTGTCACCATTCCACACGGCAGTCGTGGCGTGCGGCTCCATCGGATTATGATTTTCCATGGGCGTTGTATAAGTGCTTTGCAGCTTGATTGCTGCATCATTGAAAGCGGCATCGGCATCACCGCGCTTGGTGTCATTTTTATTGAATCCGGGCGGCGCCGGCGCAGCTTTGCCTAGATTATCGTGAAAATCCAGCAACGATGCTTCTTCGGTATAAGTGAATTTGACTAGCGGTGCCGCATCTCTTGCTGCCTCGAAAGTTTCTCCAATAACGACGCCAATGTTCTGACGGTCGAAGCGGATGATATTGTCTTGCAACAAATCGAGCACATTCTCCATTGGCATTTTCTTCGACGTTTCCACTTTGGGCGCATTTTTATACGTGATCACCTTGATCACTCCAGGCTGCTTTTCCGCCTCACTGGTGTCGACAGCGCTGATCGTGCCTCGGGCAATGGTGCTTTGCAGCAAGACGGCATAAGCCAGATTCTTGAGCTGAAACTCGGCCGAATATTGGGCCTTACCTGTCACTTTTAACCGGCCATCGAGACGATTGATGCCTTTCCCGACCGCAACTTCTTTAGGGCTGATAGTCCTTGTGCTCTTTGCGCTCTCAATGGTATCGCTCATGCTCGCGCCTCCACTTTTTGCAAAGCTCTGACTAGAGTTCGTTTTGTCAATTCGACTTTGAACGAATTGTGCTTGTACGTGACTGCGTTTTTCACAGCCGCCGCGGCCGCGTCTGCGTAGGTCTTTTTGTTGGCAGGCTTGCCAACCAGGGCAGATTCGACTTCCTCAGCGCGCCACGGTCGCGTGCCCACTCCACCCAGAGCAATGCGGGCAGATTTAATCACGCCGGCTTCGACTTCGAGTGCCACCGCTGCCGAAACTAGCGCGAAAGCATAAGATGCCCGATCGCGAATCTTCAAATAATGCGAATTTTTGCTGCGAGCGCTGAGCGGAATTTCCACATTCTCAATCAACTCGCCCGGCAAAAGAACAGTCTCTTTTTCCGGATGATTATCGGGGAGCAAATAGAATTCAGCGATAGGCACCGCCCTCAATCCTTGCGGACCGCGGATATGTATAACGGCGTCAAGGGCCACAAGCGCCACGCACATGTCGGATGGATGGGCGGCTATGCATTTTTCGCTGGTGCCCAAGATCGCATGCATGCGATTGAAGCCTTTAATCGCCGGGCATCCCGAACCTGGCTCGCGCTTGTTGCAGGGCACGGCACTGTCGCGAAAATAATAGCAACGAGTGCGCTGCATGATGTTGCCTCCGACTGTGGCCATATTGCGCAATTGAACCGTGGCCCCCGAGAGTAGCGCCTCCGACAACACTGGAAAATTTTCTTCAACCAATGCGTGTTCACCGAGATCGCTGTTTTTGACCAGCGCACCGACGAATAAAGAATTACCCTGCTTTTCTACGGCAGACATATCCAGTCGGTTGATGTCGACTAATTTGGCGGGCGCCATCACATTCAATTTCATCAGGTCGATCAGGCAAGTGCCACCGGCCAGGTAGGTGGAATTCTTGACACCACTGATGGTGGCCAGTGCTTCGTCGGCATTTTCCGCTCGCGCATACTGAAAAGGTTGCATCAGTGGCTGCCTCCTTTTCTCACTTCCTGAATCGCCGCAATGATATTCGGATAGGCGCCACAGCGGCACAAATTGCCGCTCATGCACTCTTTCACATCGGCATCCGTGGGTCCGCATTTTTCAGAAAGTAAAGCGTAGGCAGACATAATTTGACCTGGTGTGCAGTAACCACACTGAAAGCCATCGTGCTCGATGAAAGCCGTCTGCAACGGATGCAAATCATCACCGGCAGCCAGCCCTTCGATGGTGATGATTTTATCGCCCTCGTGCATCACCGCCAAACTCAAACAAGAGAGCACGCGTTTGCCGTTGATTACCACAGTGCATGCACCGCATTGACCGTGATCGCAACCTTTTTTACTACCGGTCAAAGCTAGTCGCTCACGTAAAGCGTCGAGCAGTGTCACTCTCGGATCGACCTCCAGTAAGTGCTCTTCCCCATTGACCGTGAGTCTCGTTTTAACCAGATTCGCTCCCGGCAAAGCCGTCGGCACTGGTGTCAGCAGGCTGACCGGTTCGGCTTCCGCCCTGGGCATCTCACCAATGGCTGCCAGTACGGTAGTGGTCACCGCAATCTCGTTGAACCGCCGACGCGTGATCCTTAGCTTCATAGTCTGTCTCCCAAAGCTCAGGCAGGCTGAGTTCGCGACTGATTTTCGCGATGTCCGCAACAACTGCCATCTGATCTTATCGATATGGAACACCAAGTAGCAAGTCCAACTGCAAATGAATCTGCTCAAATTCTGCGCAAATTGAAAGGGCGACTCAGTTGAGTCGCCCATCACCATAATGTAGCGAATAACGCTTAATTGTTGCAGCTGCTGACTTTGCAAAACTCATCCAATTCTTTTTGAGCTTGCTCTTTGGCGTAGCCATAGCGTTCCTGGAGCTTACCGGCAATCTGGTCACGCTTGCCTTCGATGACCGTCAGATCGTCATCAGTGAGTTTGCCCCACTTTTCTTTGATCTTGCCTTTCAAGTTGGTCCAGTCACCTTTGAGCATATCTGTATTCATACCGTTTATAACCTCCGGCTGTTTTACACGGGATGATGAAGCGCGGATCACTGATTTTGTTCCGAGATTTCACCTGCGACCGGGCGCTCCGTTGCTTTGGCTCATTCGCAGCAATTCAAGGCCAAATGCTTCATATATAAGGCTGCATTTTTGACATCTTGACGAGACCGTGGCATAATGCAGTTGACTCTGGCATTGGGCGAATGAGGCTTTTTTGTCGCGTTCGGTTGCGCAAGTCGCCCTGAAAAAACACAGGGGACGAGCATCAGGTGCCTGGTGAAGGACCCAGAGTTAGGGAAAGACGGTGTTTTTCTCGTCAAGCAAAGAGAGAATTGGCCATCGGCCAATGTGCAAAACAAGGATTTACATTGACAACATTCAGTGAGCTTGGTTTATCCAAGCCGACCGTACGCGCGTTAGAAGAATTTGGTTACGTCGAGCCGACCGAAATTCAATTGAAATCAGTACCGCTCATTCTTTCAGGTCATGACCTGATGGCATCAGCGCAGACAGGCTCCGGAAAAACAGCAGCCTTTGCCCTGCCAGTGATTGACTGCTTGCAGGATCCCGACGAAAAGCCCCGAGCGCTCGTACTGGTGCCCACCAGAGAGCTGGCAGTGCAGGTCGAGGAACAGTTCGAAAAGTTTGCCAGGTATTCTCGCCTGCGTACAGTCACACTGTATGGCGGAGTCGGTTACGAAAAACAGACACGAGCTCTGACTCGGGGTGTCGACATCATTGTTGCCACTCCAGGACGTCTCTTAGACCACATTGTGCGCAAGACTTGCGATCTCTCGGGAGTCGAAATCCTCATCCTCGATGAAGCCGACCGCATGCTGGATATGGGATTCATGCCCCAGGTCAGAAAAGTAATCGCCAAAATCTCGAAAGAACGGCAGACCTTGATGTTCTCAGCCACAATCGATGTTCAAGTAGAGCGTCTGGCTTCTGAATATCTGATCGATCCAGTTACTGTTCGCGCCAACTCCAATCAGGTCGAGCCCTCAGAAATCGAACAACGCCTGTTCCACGTCAATGAGTTCAATAAAGATGCCTTGCTGGCTCAATTGATCAAAGAAATGGACAAGATCGGAAGAGCACACGTCTGAACTCCA
>CAJCHQ010000782.1 GCA_903970295.1 Bryobacterales bacterium | reverse complement strand
GAACCTTAATTCTTGGGCTTTTCAGACATTCAAGCAGACCAAGGAAAGTGTTCCCAACCGGGTTTCGAGGCAGACCTTTGGTGAGGCTGTAAAGTCCTGGTGCCGAGCGGCTTATACTATCCTTTAAATTCGCTCAGGAGCTAGATGCGGAGTTGATCTGGAGCCAATTGGCTCTAGAGCTGGATTAGATTTAGATTGAATTCGGCGGAAGGCAATGGAAAAACAAACAAATCGCATACTGCTGGGTCTCGAGACAAGCTGCGACGAAACCGCGGCGGCGGTCGTGCGTAATGGACGCGAAGTGCTCTCCAGCCAGCTCTTTTCACAAATCGAATTGCACAAACAGTATGGAGGAGTCGTGCCAGAAGTAGCCGCCCGGCAACATGTGGAAATGCTCAACCAGATTGTCGCTCGCGTGCTCGATGAAGCAAACGTCGGTCCGGCTGATCTGAGTGGCATCGTCTGCACTGCTGGACCGGGGCTGATTGGCACTCTGCTGGTTGGCTTATCGGCGGCCAAGGCGTTTAGTTGGGCCTGGGACTTGCCCTTGATCACTGTTGATCATCTGCTCTCCCATGTTTGCGCTAACTACATCAACTCAGACCTCGAGCCGCCTTTTATTGCCTTGTTGGTCAGTGGAGGGCACACTCAAATAGTGCATTTCGAAAGCTATCGGCTGGGCAAAATTCTCGGGCAAACTCTCGATGATGCAGCCGGCGAGGCCTTCGACAAAGTCGCTCGACTATTGGGTTTGGGCTATCCTGGCGGACCTGTGATTGATAAACTGGCGCTTTCCGGTAATGGCAATGCCTTTGCCTTTCCTGAAGGCGTAGTGCCCGGTTACGACTTTAGCTTCAGTGGGCTGAAGACTGCGGTTTTACGTTGCGTAGAAAAATTGCCGGCACCATTACCAGTGGCAGATTTGGCTGCTTCTTTTCAAAATGCCGTGATTAAAGTGCTCGTCAGAAAAACGCTTCTCGCCCAGGCCTCAACTGGGGTTGAGCGGATCGTCTTGGCCGGGGGGGTGGCCGCCAATTCGCAGTTGCGGGAGGAATTTCGGCAAAAATCACCCGTGCCGGTCTATGTTCCAGATTTGGTCTACTGCACGGATAACGCGGCGATGGTGGCGTCCGCTGGTTTCTTTTTCGATGATGTGGCGACTTTTGACGTCACTGCTTATTCTCGACAGAAACATCCGAAAACGCTCTCCAGAAAGACGAAATCGGCTCTGTACCCGCGTTGAAAGAGAACGGTTGGTTTTTTGCTCATGGCAAGTGAAAACTCAAGTATTACCTGACACTTCAATACGCGATTCGACTTTTCCCGAAATAACGCCGTAAGTGACTACTGAACCGGTTCATTTGAAATTCGTCCGATTGATGTACCAGGGTGATTGCCATATTTGTATGGCAATTACCACAGCGCAGCATATATTCGCCACCGCATTGTCAGACCTCGTGATAGCATGGCCGAGATCGCATTGTAATTAGTGATCTTGCCTTGCGCCATGAGAAGCGAACATGAAGCGGAGGCAAAAATGAA
>CAJCHQ010000781.1 GCA_903970295.1 Bryobacterales bacterium | reverse complement strand
TCACTGCCGTACGTACCGGCTAATTCGTTTTCATTGAGACGCGAAACTTCTAATTGCAGATCGATGCGATCGATCAGCGGTCCCGAGATTTTCGACCAATAACGAGAGGCCTGATAGGGACTGCAAATACAGTATTTGATTGGATCGCCTCGATAACCGCAAGGGCATGGATTGCAGGCCCCGACCAGAAGAAACGAAGCTGGATAAGTCAATGATTGTGTTGCTCTCGTAATCGTTACTGCTGAAGCTTCGAGGGGCTGGCGCAAGGTATCGAGACAGTAGCGGGGAAATTCTGTCAATTCATCGAGAAAGAGAATACCCATGTGACTGAGTGAAATCTCGCCCGGTTTGGGCACGCTGCCACCACCAACTAGTCCGGTGGAAGTGGCGCTGTGATGCGGCGCTCGGAACGGTCTCTCGAGGATGAGCGATGTCTTGCTCGTCAAGAGCCCGGCCACGCTGTAAAGCTTTGTCAGCTCCAGTGCTTCCTCGAAAGATAAGGGCGGCATGATTCCCGGCAGCCTCTGGGCGAGCATCGATTTACCTGAGCCCGGTGGTCCCACCATCAGCACATTGTGTCTGCCGGCAGCTGCTATTTCTAAGGCTCTTTTAGCATGTTCTTGTCCTTTGACGTCACGGAAATCAGTCTCTTGATGCGTTTCTTGTTGTCGTTGTACAAAAACGTCCCGAGGACGAATATCCATCACCGCTGCCCCCTGCGGAAAAGACAGAAGCGAGCAGACTTGTTGCAGGTGCGAGACCGGATATACAGTGAGAGATTCAACCAGCGCTGCTTCCTCGGCATTGGCGTCGGGCACGATTATTCCTTCCGCGCCATGTTGCCTGGCGGCCATGGCCACCGGCAAAACGCCTGACACCGGGCGGATCGACCCGTCAAGCCCGAGTTCGCCTATGATCCAAAAACGACTGAGATATTTGGTCGGGACAAGATCGGTGGCGGCCAGAATACCAACTGCGATCGGCAAATCGAATGCCGGTCCTTCTTTGCGAGTGTCGGCCGGGGCCAGATTGATCGTCCATTTTTTGGCCGGCGGGATCAAAAAGGCGCAGGCCTTGATCGCCGCTCGCACACGCTCCTGCGCTTCTTTGACTGAAGCATCGGGCAAGCCCACAATCTGGATCTGGCCGATGCCACCACTGCAATCCACTTCTACTTCGATGCGATAAGCTTCCACGCCCATCAATCCGCCAGAATATACGCGAGCGAACATTGGCCCGACCTCCCTTTTTTTCTTCACACTAATAACAACGTTACGAGTGGCAAAAAAGTTCAATCACATTGAGCAAATTAATTTGCTCGACTTATCTGGGCACGGGCTGGAAAAAAGCGTCATGCAATTGCTTCACCGCGCGATCTGCTTGTTCCTGGGCGACCACGAAGCTCATGTTGATATCGGAAGCGCCGCCCGAAATCATCAGGATATTGGTTTCGCGCAGAGCATCGAAGACTTGTCCCGCCAACCCACTTTGATCGCGGAAGTGAGGACCGACAACGGTTACGATCGCTACGTCCTGGACGACCTTCACTTGCCCATATTGGGCTAGATCGGCAGCAATAGCGGCGACGGTATCTTGCCGGTCGACAGTGATTGAAATGGAAATTTCGGATGTGGCAATCAGGTCGATCGATGTTTCGTGTTTTTCAAAAACTTCGAAAATTCTTGGCAAAAACCCATGCATCATCAACATGCGCGGCGTCGTCAGAAAAAATGCAGTGATCCCTTTTTTCGAAGCAATCGCGCAAACCATGCCAGAAGCAGCTGACGATTCTTTGATGATCGTGCCTTTTTTATCCGGAGCCATTGTGTTCAGGATGCGCACTGGAATATTTTTTGCTACCGCCGGAGCAATTGTCAGAGGGTGCAAAACTTTGGCTCCGAAATAAGCCAATTCGGACGCTTCCTGGAACGACACTTCCGGCAGTACGAGGGCATCTTTGACCTGGCGCGGATCAGCGGTCATCATGCCGTCTACATCGGTCCAGATTTGAATTTCGTCGACTTCGAGAGCAACGCCTATGATCGAAGCACTGAAATCCGAGCCGCCCCGACCGAGTGTCGTACTGGCACCATCCATAGTGGCACCGATGAAGCCTTGTGTGATCAGGATCGTGCCGGACTCAAGGTCAGGCAAAAGCAATTCTTTTGTTTTGGGCACGAGATTGTCCCAGAGCGGGTTGGCTTTGCCGAAGCTATTATCTGTGATGATGAACTCGCGCGCATCTACCCACTTCACTTTCAGCCCTTTCGACCGGGCATATGTAGCCAGAATTTTCGATGACATCAGTTCGCCCATGCCGCTGACTGCGTCGAGTGAGCGTTTCGTCAGTTCACCCAGGTAACTAATGCCTTTATAGAGAATTTCCAGCTCATGCAGATGGTTTTCGATATCGCGCAGAAGTTGCATCGACTCGTCTGATTTGACCAGTAACTCCTCAATCGCCTGGACGTGTGTATCGCCGATCGCCGCAGCCACGAGTAAGGCGCCTTTGAGGTCGCGCTTATAGGCTTTCTGGGCGCCGTCGATCAGGGCATTGGTCATGCCGGACATCGCCGACAAAACCACGACTGCGCTTTCTTTCTTCTTCTCGACCTTTTTCATCAATTCGAAAACGCCTTGCATGCGCTCGGCCGAGCCGACTGATGTGCCCCCGAATTTCATCACTAACATCTGGCTGCCCTCGTTCTGTCTCTCGAAAATACCAGAATTAGAGCGGAAAAAAATTGGCTCCCACACAGGCAGTGAGGGAGCCAATTGCATTGTCTGCTCAGAACCCGCTTGGGTCGCGGGATTCGAACTTTAGCGTCGCCAGATGTCGGCGCCAAGTGAGCGCAATTTTTCTTCTAATTTTTCGTATCCGCGATCGAGGTGATGCAAGCCGGTCAACTCAGTGATGCCGTCAGCTGCCAATCCAGCTATGATCAGGCAGGCAGCGGCGCGCAGGTCGCTCGCTTTGACTTCAGCTCCCATCAATTTTGGTACGCCCTTGACCACCGCGGCATTGCCTGTCAGAGCAATGTCTCCGGCCATTCGGCGCAGCTCGGCCACTTGCATGAAACGATTTTCGTAGATCGTTTCTGTGATAATCGATGTGCCTTCGGCAGTGGCTGCTACAGCCATTACAGGCGCTTGCAAATCGGTTGGGAAGCCGGGATACGGCACTGTCGTCACATCACATGGTTTGAGGCGGCCCGAAGCCTTGACCTTGATTGTGTCAGGGGCAAGAATGACGAGCTCGGCACCCATCTCTTGTGCTTTGTTGATTACCGAGTACAGATGATGGGGGTTGGCGCCTTCGATTGTGATATCGCCGCCAGCAGCCATGCAAGCGAAGATGAAAGTACCGGCTTCGCAACGATCGGGAATGGTCTCGACGACTGCGTCATGCAGTTGATCTGGTCTGACGCCGTCGATTGTGATGGTGTAAGTGCCAGCACCTGTGACTTTGCCGCCGATTGCGTTGACGAAATCGGCCAGATTGGAAATTTCCGGATCTTGAGCCGCATTTTCGATCACGGTCTGACCTTCGGCAAGCACAGCCGCTAACATGATGTTTTCGGTGGCGCCGTTAGATGGCCGTTCGAGATAGATTTTGGTGCCTACCAGTTTTTCGCAGCTGGCATAAACATAACCATGATCGATACCACATTCGGCACCAAGCATTTTCAGTCCCTTTTCATGCAGATCGATGCGACGTTCGCCGATGGCGCAACCGCCAGGCAATGAAACTTTAGCCTGATGGAAGCGAGCAAGCAGCGGACCGAGTACGACAAAAGAGGCTCTCAGCTGACTGACTAATTCATAAGGAGCTTCGAAATCGGTGATCTGACGGGCGTCAATTTCGACTTCGCCCGGGCGGATTTCGACTTTTGCGCCGAGGTGGCGAATGACGTCTGCCATCATATGCACATCGGTCAGATCAGGGACGTTGCGCAGTGTGGTGCAGCCATCTACTAATAACGCTGCTGCCATCATTTTCAGGACTGCGTTTTTGGCGCCGCCGACTCTGACTGTGCCTTGCAGCGGTTTGCCGCCGCGAATTAAAATGCGTTCTTCCGATTCAGGTGGGTTCTGTTTGGCCGGTGGATCAAGTCGCGATATCTGTTGTTTCATATTTTCAGCCGCATCTAGGGAGCTTGTGAGTTTTAGTAGGGGTGACCGCTTAGCTCCAAGGCGGAAAACCCAATTTACCTCTTGATCAACGGATTCCAGCCGAGGTAGTTGGAACGCTTTCGGAAGCTATATTCCACGTGTAACAGTGATATACTGCGCGTGCTCAGGTCCCGGATATAGAGCGTGTTTACGCCCTATTACAAAGATACACTGCAAAAGTAAACACCATGTTAAGCAGGTTTACTGTTTTAGATCGGTTGTCAGAATCTTATCTGTCGCTGAAAATGCAAGCTCAGCGTCGGTTTCGAGACTCCGTGGTTGAGCATATTTGACAACTGGCTTTGGTTCGGCTTGCTGCGCTTCAGCCGGCGAAATCGACAAGAGTGAGGATACGTCAGCGAATAATGCAGAAGAAGAGCAGAAATCGCCAGTGTAAAACTATGGTAAAGTCTTGCTGGCGCTGTTTCCTGAGACCATCCGGACGACTAGTTTTTATGTTGTTTCGATATCTGATCGTTGTTGGTTCTGCCTTGTCTCTGGCTGGTTGTGCCATGTCGGAAGAAATCAAACGCATCGATGAATTGAAGCATTCAGAAAGTGAAAAGCAAGCATCCATGAGCACCGACCTGAACGGTGAGCAGCTGTTCTTTCGTAGTTGCAGTACCTGCCACCCTAGTGGCAAACAAGGACCTCTAGCGCCCGCCCTCGACCAATTGGACGAGCACTTTCCCACCGATCAAGCCCTCAAGGCTTTCCTGCGCAAAGGCAAAGGCATCATGCCGGCGCAGACCAAAGACGTGATGGACGACCAGGAAATGAACTCGTTGATTGTCTACTTGCGCCACATCAACGACTGATTGGCCGGCAAGTGCCGCTCCAGCTAGCTCATCAACATTTCTAGAATCCAGACCACGGCTAGCAAAAACAGACAGCCCATCAACAAACGTGAATAAAGCGCCGGATTGGTCATTACCTCCGGACTCACCGGTGCATAACGCGCAATCACTTCCGGTATCTTTTCCTTTTCGGCTAGATAGACGGAAGCGATGAACATTGGCCATTTGCGAGTTCTTTTTGGATCGGGCTGGTAGAGAACGATGATCAGTTCGGCACTGACCCATACTTGAAGTACCTGTTCCCAATTCACTGTTTTACGGAAAACCCAGTATGGTCCCTGGTATTTGATCCCTCTGGTGCTTATCTGCAGCCAGGAAGGCGTCATATACGGCCTGGCTCCGACCATGATCGAAACCAGCGCGATGACGATGAAAAAACCTTCGACGTTAAAGAGCAGTTTGTAATTGTGGGCAGCCAGAAGCGGCCCGGCGCAATAACTGGCTAGTCCCAAATAGGCGGCAGCAAGGATGCAACACATAGCCAGCTCTGTGGGATCTCGATTCTCCACAAAGGTGTCTTGAGGTTCACTTTCTAGCTCTTGCTTGTTTGCCAATTAGGGCTCCAGTCTGCATTTCTATAATAAGCAAGTGAGGCTAGGGTAGCTCAAAAAGGGGGAAAGTTAAAGTCCCTGCCTGTTAGCCGCCCGGACCAAACACTTCCTCATTGGCTCTTGCCGCACGAGCTTTCTTGACGAGCGGATCTGTTTCCATATTAGCGTCAGAGCGGGGGGCAACGGCCCTGTAGAAATCACTATCGAAGGCCCGGGTTTTCACTACTACTGGCATCGGCACGGCGTAGCCGAGAATGAGCGCTTGCTGTTTGGGATCGAGTTGAGCCAGCACCGTCCGTAGTGTCTGGCTGCCAGAAACACCTGTGAATACAGCATCTATATCTTTTTCGTCATTGAGCAGCGCCGTCACTCTCGTGCCTATCTGACTGAGAATCTCAGGATCAATCCCGCTTGGCCGCTGGTCGACGATCAAGAGGGTGACGAAATATTTGCGCATCTCCCGGGCGATGATTCCGAATATCGTCTGCCGCGCCACCTGTGGTGCTAGAAATTTATGTGCTTCTTCGATCACGATCATCAATTTTCTCGGTGCCGCGACATTTTCCGGATTGGCTATATGCACTTCCGAGCGTTTCACATATTCGGCGTGAATGCGCCGAGTGATGATATTCGTGGCGAGCATGTAAGAGAGGAGATTGTTTTGACGCCCGAATTCCAGAACCAGATGACGCCCTGACTGAATGTAGCGAATGATTTCATCGATGTAGTTGTGGTTGACTCGCGGCTTCAGATACTGAGTTTTAGCCACGACGGTGCTCAGGCGTCTTTGCAATGTCTTGATCGCGGTCGGGTGACCTTTGAAGTTCTCGCAAAATTCTTCGATTTCTTCACCGCTCATATCGAGCAAAGTGGCGATCCAATCTTGCCCGAACTTTTCTTTGACGATATATGCATTTTCCAGCGTCGCTTCCGACAGGGCCAATTCATTGCGCAAAAGCTCCAGGTCTTCAATTTCGATCTGGTTATAACCGATATATAGTTCGTGAGCATCGGGAATACCGCGAGCCATCGATGACTCGGCATCGAGACTGAAGACAGTCACTTGCGAGCCAAACAGTTGTTTCAGACCTTTCACGCGTGGTGCCGATTTGTTTTCAGAAAGAGCCTGCCAGCCGTATTCGTTGTGCATATCAAAGACTAGAACAGAGGCCGCGTCTTTAGCGATCAAACCAGCCAGGAAAATGCGTGTGAGAAATGATTTGCCGGTGCCTGACTTGCCGAAAATACCGTTGGAGCGCTCGATAAAGCGGCCTAGATCGATGCAGACCGGAGTTTCCATATTCAGCGGTGTGCCGATATTGAAGTGCAGGTCAGTGGGGTCCTTCTCGTTTTCTTCTCCGAAGACGAGAGCGAAGTCGTCTTTGGTCGCTTCGAAGACGGGTGAGAAGTGGCTGGGAATCGTCTTTACCGGTCTCAATTCATCGCCGCCGACTTTTTGCTTTTCCAGCATCAACATCGGTTGCACTTTGACCGTGCCGAATGTCGAAACTCCCGACAAAACTGCCAGGAGAAAATCATCTGCGTGCGGCGGATTAGCTAGAATCGCAGGATTGGTGGCGGCCAGACTGACGTCTGTAAGCATGCTGAAAAAACGGTGATTTTTGCCTTCGACGACGACGAAGCGGCCGACCCGCAAATCCTCAACCGATTGGCTCACATCCAGGCGCATCTCTAAACCAGTCGACAATGACCCTTGAGTGATGATGCCTAGATGTGTGGAGCGCTTTTTCAAATATTGAGCTGTGCCCTCGGTCAGACAACGAAGCCAATTGAGCGAGCGAAATCTTTGACGGCGTCATCCCGCTTATCTGCAGTATAGCTGGACTTTTTGATCACGTCGCTCTCGTCATTGCCATTATATTCGGTGACCGTGTAATTGACCGGTTCTTTCAGACTGCGTTCCAATCGATAGAGATTGCCGTTGGTGCCTGACGCACCAACTAGACCCCAGATCCCATCGAGTGATTTGTAGACATCATCTATGCTGTGCGGCCATTGCGCCCTAATCGTCATCATTATTCGATCGCTCCGTCATGCCTCGCCGCTGCTTCCCGCTGCGCCTGGTTTTACTCTATGTGCGGTCCATCCGCTTGTCAAAAATTTGTCCGGAGAGGGACTTGAACCCTCATGATTGCTCACACGCCCCTCAAACGTGCGCGTCTACCAATTCCGCCATCCGGACTCTTCAAATCGAGTTTGAGATTAACCATTTTACGGGATAATTCGCCTAATTCGAGGATAAGTCGTACATGGAGTGTATATAAAGAGACTAAACCGAGTGAAACGCCCGTTTTGACGCAGATTTACGGCGTTTTACAGGTCAAAAATTTATCTAGAAAACAACTAAAAGCAGGGATCTTGGGCATAAGTTAAGATGAGTGATAGCTCAGCTCTTTGCAAATCGACTGCTCAAGCCCGTTCTGAGGCCAACACAAATTCCAGAAACGGGTTAAATTGGAAGCATAATGATAGAGATGTTTGTAGCCGGAATTGCGCTCGATGCCCGAAATGGGCATCCGATCGTCGTCCTCAACGACAGCACCAAGCGCCGCGCGCTGCCAATCTGGATCGGCATGGCAGAAGCCAGTGCTATTAATCGCGCGCTTGATAACTTGAAGCCAGAACGACCGATGACGCATGACCTTTTACTCAACACTATTCATACTCTGGGCTACAAAGTGCAGAAGGTTGAAATCAATGAACTGGCTTCGAATACGTATTTCGCCACGATCATTCTTTTGATCGACGATCCCGAGCACAAGCTGGATACAACCCGTTCGATCGATGCCAGACCTTCCGATGCGATTGCCCTGGCATTGCGAGCGAAATGTCCGATATTTGTCTCTGCTCAAGTCGTTGCCGATGGCACGATTCCGGCTGACTTTGAGAAAGATGAAGAAGAAGCTCAAGAGTTCAAAAAGTTCATCGACAATTTGAAGGCTTCTGATTTCAAAAAGGGCGGCGGTCCGCGCGAGTCGAACGACTAAGAGCGCCTGATAAGCGGCTAAGTGAGATTTCTGTCTATAAATCTTCGCGCAGTTATTGCTTCTTTTTCAAAGCCTTATTCAAGGCTGATTCCAATGTGGCAATCTTGGCTTCCAGCTGATTTTCTCGATCCGATTTGATTTCGGCCACCAACTTTAGATCCTGCGCTTGCCAATCGCTTTTGACCGTTTCGCTCTTGATTTTCGGCAGAGTCAATTGGCGCCAGGCCACAGCTAAACCCAAGCCGCCAAGCCAGGAAAGTAACAAACAGACGCCCGTCGGCACAGCGGAGTTGAGTAGCGGTAAGGGTTTAGCAAAGTCTTGTGCGCAAGCGAAAAAGCAAAACAGGCTGGCCAAGATGCCTAGCGCTGCGGCGATATAACCTAAAGCCATAAAACTCTTACTCCAAAATGAAACTTCTCGGTAGCCTCGGTGCCCGCTTTTCAAGCCCCTCAGGTAGCTCAGCTGTGGCTGCGTCTGCCGCTGCGCAAAAGATCAAGAGCTTGAGCGAAGTCGGCGGGCAAAGGTGCTTCAAATTCTAGCAGGCTCAATTTTTTCGGGTGCACGAAAGCCAGCTGGGCGGCGTGTAAAGCTTGACCCTTGAGGGCGAGTTTGGCTCTGGTTGGGGTGTTGGCGCTGGGATTGGCATTGTAAACGAGATCACCGATGACTGGATGTCCTGCGTGGGACATATGGACGCGAATTTGATGCGTGCGACCGGTTTCTAATTTGATGCGCAAAAGCGTGCAATGGGCGAAGCTTTCCAGCACCTGATAATGAGTGACAGCTCGCCTGCCCCCGGCCACGACTGCCATTTGTTTGCGCTTGGTTGGATGTCTGCCCACGGGCAAATCGATTGTGCCGGACGCTTGAGCGGGATGTCCTTTCACTAATGCTATATAGATGCGGTTTGCACTTTTTTCTTTGATCTGAGCTGCCAAATGCCGGTGTGAAAAGTCTTCTTTGGCGACAACTAATAAACCGGATGTGTCTTTGTCCAATCTGTGCACGATGCCCGGGCGAATCGTACCGCCGATACCAGATAAGGTGCCCTGCATATGGTGCAAGAGGGCGTTGACCAGAGTCCCTGAATAAATCCCGGCACCCGGGTGTGTGACCATTCCAGCCGGCTTGTTGACGACAGCTAGATATTCGTCTTCGTAGACGATATCGAGGGGAATCGCTTCGGCAATGACATCCAATGGTTCGAGTGGTGGCAGTTCGATCGTGATCAGCTCGCCACCTTTCAAACGAAAACTGCTTTTGACGGGCGCACCATCCACCAAAACCAGATTGTCCTCGGTCAGTTTCTGAATGCGGGTGCGGCTTAAGCCTTTGAGAGTTTCGGCTAAATAAGCATCCAATCTCGGTGGTTTGCGGTCGCTGGCAGAGAAATCGACTTTGAGTTCGATTCGCTCACTTTGCTCGTCTTCTTCTGGGCTGACCATGCTCACGACTGCCCGCTATCGGAGCGGGTTTGGGACTGTTTGTTCCGCAAGGCGAAAATGATAATCAACCCTATACCTATATCTATGCAAACGTCGGCGACGTTGAAAACCGGAAACTGAAAGAAGCTGAATTCGAGAAAATCAGTGACGCGACCGCGCACGAATCGATCGAACAGATTGCCGCAAGCGCCACCGATCAAAAAGCCGGCGCCAAGACTCATGAGCAGTGACTGTCCAGCCGGACCCTGCCCTTCCCTGAGCACCCAGGCAATGAGCCAGATCGTGACTGCGGTGGCAATCAAAGTCATCAGTAGCCCGTGCCCGGAGCCTAAGTTGAAGGCGGCACCGGTATTGGTGACAAAGGTCAGCTGCAGGAAATGCGGAATGAATGGGCAAGTTCCGAATTTGGGCAAATAATTGCGGGCCCACTCTTTAGTGCAGTAGTCGACGATAAAGCAAAGGCAAGCGACCACAATTTTCAGCCACCACAGTTTTGGGTATTTGAAAATTTGCAAGCTGGAATCCTGAGAATGGCGCCTGATTCTTAGTCTTTCTTTTCCGGCAACTTCATTTTCAAGGCTTTCTGGATCGGGGACTCTTCACCACCGGCAGAAGCTGTCTGCGTTTTGACTTGTTCGATTTCCGGCACGACATTCATTCGGCGAGTGAGCAGTTCGATGCCGACGAGATTGTGTTTGCCGATATCGGTGATACCGATAGTGGCCATCAGCAATTCGTTTTTATTGCTCGTATTGGCCGGCAAAATGCGCTCCAGTGTATGCTCGTCCATCTGCCGCCAGATTTCACCCGGAGTGTGCTGCGGGAACTCGAGGGGCTGGCTCGTAATCGAACCGACCGCAATGTAACCGGAAGGCACTTCGACTTCGATTTTGGCCGAGTAAGACCGGCCTGATTTCACTTGCTCGGGAGCCGTAAAAGAGACATTCAGATTTTTTGCCAGACCGTAGGCGACGCGCACTTTTTCATAATCGATACGATCGCCGATGATTTTCCAGTTATTGCCCACTTTCTTCAAATAAAGTTGGCCTTCCGAGACCGAACTCAAATCGCCGGTCAGTGAAGTGTCGTGAGCCGGGTTGATGGCAGTGGTACCAACAGCGGTATCGCGTGATTCGACCGTGGCGAAATTGCCTTCGATGCGAATCTGCTTCGTTTGCGAAGCTGATTTGGCATCCGGATATGTTTTCCAGAATTCCTGAGTCAACTCCGAAACGGCTTTCTTGTCCAGCCCATCGTTGTTGATGTAGTCGTCAGCGTAGTAACCCATGACTTTGTCCAGGCTGTGAGCGTTCCATTGCGCTTCGATGTCGTTCAACAAATTCTCAATTTCTTTGCGCTCAGTTTCATGTGCCTTATCCGAGTCGAAGAAAAGGTCACCAGCGTTGGCGGTCGATGTTACAGCCGGCGATGTTTCCAGGGCAATGGCTTGGTGAGTCGCCGACAAGGCTAGAGAAATTGCCACCGCCACCGGTGCCAAAATATTTTTCGCTCGTCTGGCTCCAGCCCGGTCCAATGGTTTCTCGAATGATGACAGCATTACCCGCATGTACCTCGATGGTTGACGGTAATGAGTGACACGACCACGCCCAAACAGCTTCTTCGGAGCCTCCGCAAAAGCTTTGCGATTTCAGGCCGACGCACTCTTCCAAGCGCCATTATACAGGTCGGTCAAGAGCAAATATACAGTGCCCCTGGAGTTTTATAAGGAGTGTGATGAGCGCACGTATGCTCTTGAGAAGCCTGCTGGAGCAGGCTCTCACGCGCGCGACTATTTTCTAAAGCGAAATAATCTGCCTAGACTGAAACCAGCAACTTCGTCATGGCATCTATGTTTTCGCGAATAGAGTCAGCCGATTTCTTGAGGGCTGCTTGCTCTTCCGATTGCAACTTGAGCTCGACAATCTTCTTCAAGCCACTGCGGCCAAGCACTGCCGGCAAACCGATGTAGACATCTTTCAAGCCATATTCACCATCAGCTAAGACAGCGCAGGGGAGGAGACGATTTTTATCCTTGAGGATCGACTCCACCATCTCAGCGACTGAGCGCCCGGGGGCGTAATAAGCTGAGCCGGAACCGAGCAGTTTGACAATCTCGGCGCCACCATCTCTGGTCCGTTGGCAAAGTGCTTCGATGCGCTCGGGCGACATCAATTCTGTAATCGGCACACCGTTGACTGAAGAGAATCTCGGAAACGGCACCATCAAATCGCCGTGACCACCAAGAACCATGGCTTTGATGTCT
>CAJCHQ010000780.1 GCA_903970295.1 Bryobacterales bacterium | reverse complement strand
TTGTTAGCGAGAAGCAGACCAATCAAGGCGCCACCGAGCGAAAGCGGTAAAGACATCATAATCGTGAAGGGTTGCAAAAATCCGCGGAACAACATAACCAGCACGGCATAGATTAAAAGCACACCGGTGATGATGGCGTATCCGAAACCACCGAAAATATCTTTCTGCGTTTCAGCGTCACCGGCTGGATGATCGCCGACAGAAGCAGGCATATTCTTCCAGGCAGGAAGATTATGCACGGCTTGCAAAGCCTGACCGAGAGTGAAGTCAGAGCCGAACTTAGCATCAATCGTGATTTGCCGCGCTCGATCGTAGCGTTCGATTTTGAACATGCCGCTGTCCATTCGCACTTTGGCTACGCTCCCCAGAGGAATCAAACGACCGTTATTGCCTGACACTCTCAGATTGTCGATCACCGAAAGTTTATGCCGAAATTTGGGATCTAATTGAACCAGTATCGGAATCTGCCTATCGCTCAGATCAAATTTGGGCAAATTCGCTTCAGAATCGCCCAGGGTCGCTACCAGTGCGGTGCGAGCAATAGACTCGACCGACACACCTTGCTCAGCTGCTCGATCGAAATCAGGCACCACGACAATCTCTGGTCGCATCGCCGTGCTGCTAGAACGAACATCAGTCAGCTGAGGAATTGTTCGTACTTCTCTGGTCAGAGCCTGGGCAGTTTGTTCCAGAGCGACTGGATCGTAACTGGTCAACAGCAAGCGCAAGCTGCCAGACCCCCAGCCACCTTCGAAATTGACCCGAGCTCCGGGTACTGTAGCTAACTCAGGCCGCAGTGCAGCTTCGAATTCATCTTGCGAGAGTCTGCGCTCCCCGCGTGGCTTCAAAACAACTTGCAAACGTCCGGAATTAACTTCGTTTTCCCGTCCCACACTCGAATAAATAGTGGCAACTTCCGGTCGCACTTTGACTATTTCATTGAGGCGTTCAACAGCATTGGCGGTATCGGCTAATGGGGAACCGGGTGGCAGTTCCACCATGATCGTCGATTGGCCACGATCGATTCTTGAAACTAACGAAGTAGGCAGCATTTTGAAGAGAACAATACTGCCGGCGAAAAAAATGATGCCGGCAATGACAGTCGTTAACCGATGCTTGATCGCCATCGCTAAAATCGTTTCGTAAAAACGCTGGGCTGGGCCGCGCGTTCGAATTTTTTCTAAAGGCGGTGGTTTCAACCAATATGCCGCCATCACTGGCGTCACCAGACGCGCCACAAGCAGTGAGCAGAACACGGCTACCGAGACGGTCAAACCGAATTGGCGAAAAAACTGTCCGGGAATTCCGCCCATGAAAGCGACTGGCAGAAAGACAACGACCGCGGCAGCAGTCGTGGCCACAACTGCCAAGCCAATTTCGTCAGCAGCATCGATAGCGGCGAAGAATGGCCTCTTGCCCATGTGCATGTGCCGCACTATATTTTCGATTTCGACGATTGCATCGTCCACGAGAATGCCAATCACCAATGCCAGTCCCAACAAAGACATATCATTCAAAGTGAAATCGACCGCTTTCATGAAAGCAAATGTTGGTATCACTGATAATGGCATTGCGAGAGCAGATATCAGTGCCGCTCTACCATCGCGTAGAAAGATCCAGATTACAATTACCGCTAACAGCGCTCCGAGTAGTAGGGCCTCGAAAGTCGCTGAGCAGGATTCTCGAACGTATTTCGCATCACTGAAGATCCTTTTGAAGGTTACATCCGGCATTTTGTCGTGCATGTTTTTCAAAATGCGTTCGGCATCTTTTTCTACATCAACGATGTTCTTGCCGCGTCGTCGGATGATCTCAAAACTCACTACCGGCTGTCCGTCCATTATCGCTTT
>CAJCHQ010000779.1 GCA_903970295.1 Bryobacterales bacterium | reverse complement strand
AAGGATACTGTTGAAGGCGCTCACACCTTTGGCGAGAGCGCTGCCACCAACACATCGGCCTCCGCCTGCGTGGCAACGACGACCCCGATCACCTGCTCGTATTTTCGTTCGAACTGGGCGAATACTCCCCCAAGGTCTCCGCCTTGCTTGCCGGTCGGCTGGATGTTGAACGGCAGGATTTCACCAACAAGATAGCGTGGTGCGGTTGGCGGCTGCACGTAAACGTCGATATTCCCCGGCATGGCTGAGTCCTGAAATGATAGGATCAGAGTACCCTGATTTCCATCTCGTCGCAACGACAAACAGACGGAAACTTTTCTGTGAAGTCAGAGGAATGGTGTTCCTGCCTAGTGGCGCGATTGCGAAAGTCAAGATATCTGCAAATACCCTTAACCGCGTTCTATTCGAATGAAACCGTGGGCAATGTCCCATTTCAAATCAGGCTTGCACTTGCGGGCCTCGAACTCACCGTGCCGCTGTCGAACAGCCTTTTCATAATCGCCCGGAGTCATGCCGTCGCGATAGCAATCGAACCGATGGCGGCTCTTGCCGGTCTTTGGATTTCCATCGACCAATAATCGGACTACATCAGAAGGGGAATAAAAAGCGGTCGTCCGAATTGAGGGGGCTTGTACCGGTGTTGGTAGAATGGCTTTTTCCAGGATAGTGCGAATCACCCGCCCTTTTTCAGCCCACCACTCCTCTGAACGATATTCCCCTGACCGCGCTGGTCTCGCAGTAGGATGTTGAACCAAGGCGCAAAGCATCGAACCTCGCCAAACGAAGCCATTTGGCGTCAGGCTTGTTTCCGCAATTTTCGCATAGTCGTCCTTGTATGATGTTCCATAAAAGACCACGAATTTGGGAGTATACTCCTTGAGGCGTTCTCTGAGAACAGCGATCCTTTGCTCGCGGTACAAATTTCGGTTTACATCTGCACCGATATGGGGCGCGTGGAGAGCTGACAGCACCAGCGATGCAGTTTCGCCAGTCAGGGTGCCCCATTTGGACCGCTGATAATTCTTTACTGCGTCTAAGTCGGTTGGCTTACCCTCGTAGCCCAGAACCAATCGAATGAGCCGTCCCCACGTCGGTTGCAAGCGGGGACGATCTGGACCGTGCCATTCAGCATTTGCCGAGGCAAGATGATGCTCACGGCAGTCAATCAACTCCGTCCCGCCCAGCTGCGCCCAGGTCTCATACGTAGCATGGTCGTCGGTGCCACCCGGTTCCATACCGACGAACCAATACGGGGCATTCCACTTACCGTAGCCAAACCAACTTTGGGCAGCGAGTGCTTTGGGATCATCGTTTTCCATCACGAAAAAATTTAGTGCTCGCGGCGTGATCTTGCAAACTGGAGGTTCGACGGCCCACTCGGTTGCAAATATCAAGCAGACCGTGTGAAAACGTGCTGCGACCATTTTTGAATAGAATATCATTCTAAAAAACTCGCTAAAAATCGCCTTGGACAGCCCTTTCTAAACTAGATTTGCTTTAATCGTAGAAAGATTTACTGCGAAATTTCTGGCTAAATGAGCTTTCACACGGTCTGCAAGACTTCTGCAAACCTCGCCGGCCCATTATATTTCAATGGGTTACACTTCGCATAAGATATGATCGAAAAAGACCGGCTCAGTCTATCAAGATTTCGCGGCAGCGAGAATGGATGCAAGCAGGCTACTGTTCAGCCGGCCCCGATTGATTGTGCCAGCAAATTGGCTCGCCGCATTCAGCACAGGCAAGTCCTCGGCATCAAGCTTGGCAAACCGAGCAATGGCGACTGCCTTGCTGTCTGAAACTTGCAAAGCATGTTGTGGGCCGACTAGCCCCGGCAACCAGCCCAACACCCCTGATTCGACCATTGCCTTGATGCGAGTCGATCCAGACAACCCGACGCTTTGCTCCGCGGAGTTCGCGATGTTCGTGTCGGCAAACGCAGTCAGCGCCTTGGCCGGCGCCATTCCAAGGAATGTGCCATCTTGCGCCTGGAACAGCACTTGCCGCAGATGGCCGTAGCCGGTCAGATGTTTGAGATATTCGCTAATCGCGTATTCGTCGTAATAGTTCTGTTTCCCAACCTCAAAAGACAGCACGCCCACCCGGCGCCGGATGAAGTTGGGTATCTCCATGATGCTTTCTTTGCCAGAGACTTCAAGAACTTGGTAATCCTCGGGTGCGAAGGGCGTGAAGGCGCTCGAATCGTCGACTGATTTGGCCGATGCATCTCGGATGGCGGCCTGCAATTCGACGCCAAAAGCCTTGAAGCCGGTGATTTTGCCTGAATAGAGCAGCCAGAGAAGAACCGGCAGGCTGGCGAGCCCTACAGATTTGGGGTCGATCGAAACCTTTGAGCGACTCAGAAGCAGAAGCAAGGCAAAGATGATCCCCACTGAAAAAAGGGTTTGCAGAAACGCCACCAGCGCCTTATCCGGATCGGCAAAAATGCCGGTCCTAAAACCGTCATTATCATCTTTGGCCATTTTCATCTCCCATGGGGTGTCGAGCTGGTGCCAGAAAGGAATGGTGTCGCAAGGAAAACGCTATGTCTGGCGTAGAGCCACATCCAGAAAGATTCCGGCAACGCTGGAAATTGTACCGAGTCTTGTTTGATAATTACCAAAACAGAGCGACGACGCTGGAATCGAGCATATGGTCGGGGCGCGCAGCACCAGCATCCACGACCCGATGAGGAGCTGAGGCTTGATGACATGATCAGTAAGCCGGGTATCGCTGACAAAATTGGCGCTACCGACAAAGTGAGTGCTCCAGTCATTGTCGAGCGTCCGCCTTTTTGCCTAGCCACCCCGCATGAACATCCTGGAGTATCTTCTGATACCTTTTGAAGAACTCATCCAACTGGGACTGAGAAATTCCACTAGATTTTTTGTTGGCATAGGCCAGTTCATCAGCAACTCTTCTTAATTTTTGCGCGGCTTCAGTGAAACTACTCCACCTGTCCCTGTACGAAAAAAACGCTTCCCAGGTAGTCAGACCAGCTACAGCGGCGCTCGTTACGAGAGCTACTGAAGATATATAATCTCCGTAGGGGCGGAATATTCCCTTTTGGTCTAGGCCTATCAACACTGTTGTCGTCCCACCTAGTATTATTCCCGCCAACTTCAGCCGGAACGCCTTCCCAGTGTAGAACCAAGCGCTGCCGTCGGAGCTTTTTATCGCGTCAGCTAGTTGCGTCGTAAGATGTTCTATTTGGCTTTGCTCAGCTTTCTCTTCTTCAGGCATACATTTCTCCGAAAACCGAACAGGCATATACATCATAATGCCG
>CAJCHQ010000778.1 GCA_903970295.1 Bryobacterales bacterium | reverse complement strand
TTGCAGTCGAGGCATCCACTGTGGCAGTCCAACCCGGATAAAAACTATCGCTGAGGATTAAGAACGAATCTTCCGGGTTCTCGGTTTTGACGATCACACGCTCAGGCTCGAGCCGGCTAATTGTGGCCATAGATTTTGCCGGCCAGATCTCTGCTGCCTGCCCGGTCAACTTTTTTTGCGCCGCTCTCTTTTCTGGTCCGACTGACTCAGCGGAAGCCTTGACACTAGCCCACTCTTTGACATCAGTTTCGACCAGCGCCACCGAATCTGGTGCGAAGCTTCTGCCGTCAGGCAATCTGGATTTTTGAATGGCGTGCAAAATTTGCTCCGCCGGCAATGTTACAGCCTGGTTTACCAGCCAACATCTGGGCATGACCCGTGAATTTTCAAAGACAAGAGCGCGTCCTGCGCTCGTCAATTTCTTAAAAATCGGCCGTCCCTGCCCATCTTTAATCTCCAACAAGCGCTTGTCATTGGCATCGGTGAACAAATACTTGATTGCCAAAATATCAAAAGTGCGGTCCATCCCCGTGAATTGCCAGGGAGGCAAAAGAAATCCGCCTTCAGTGACTGTCGTCAAATCCTGATAGCGCTTATTCATTATAGGGCTGTAGCCGCTGGCGCTCGGCACCGACCAATTGCGCGATGCACACGGAGGCAGTTCGTCTTTTTCGCCAGAAGCACCGCGCACCGGCATCAATCGCTGGTGACCGGCAGCTAGTAATTGACTGTATTCCATGGCTTGGGGCGGCGCCACGAGATACTGGTCGGTCACGACTTCGGCACGCCACTGGCAAAACCAACCTTGAAAACAAAGGTCGGCCAAGAGAACCGCTACCAATAAAAATGAGGTGACAAGATTCCTCGGGCGATATGACCAGATAAATAGAATAACAATCGTCACCAACAAGACAACCGACTGGCTGCCGAAAGCCGGATTGTTCCAGGGGAGAAAGCCCAAATCATGATTGCCGCAAGCCGTCGCCTCTTTACCCAAAACCTCGGAGACCGAACTCAAACAATAGAGCAGGACGCCGAATAAACCGACTTCGGCGCTGACCACACGAGCCAAAGTATTTCGACTCAACTCCGACTCCTCCAGCGCCTTGACGACAAAGGCGAGACAGATGGAGGCCGCTAAAATGGCCAGAAAAAAGACTCGGTAGTGGCAGCGCATCGAGCCAAAAGGTGGGATATGGTAAAAAATCATAGCCAGCGGTGTAGCGCTGCCCAGGCTGAGCAACAATGTCAAGATCGCCGTGCCGAACCAGAACTTGAGCGGCGGCATCTTTTTGAATAGCAGAATACTCAGAGGCACAAGTAAATACGGCAGCATGCCTACGTAACACATCAGCGGCTGTTGCAGGCTGCGACCGAAATATTGAATGCCGAAGTAGGTGCCCTCATGACTGCCTAGAAAATACGGGAAGAGTACGCCGATCAGCTGCAGGGGGTGAATGGCACCACCAGTAAAGAGCTCATAGGTGAAGTTTTGCCGAATACTGAAACTAGATAACTCGAGAGTCGGCAAAATCTGAATGGCACCAAGACTAATACCAAGGACAAAGGTAAGAAAGTACTGCCAGATCAATTCTTTTCGGCGCGGCCCGGCCAATATCAATTTATAGAGAGCGAGAATGGCGCCGAAGAAAAGCGAATAAAGCAGGACCTGAATGTGACCTCCGACCGTGCCCAGGCCGATAGCCAGGGACCCAATCACCAGCCATTTGCCGCTTGGTTTTTTCGACTGCTTTTCGATCGACAGCAAAAGCAGTGGCAGATAAGCAGCACTATGGACGATCAAAACGTGATTGGCCTCCAAAAAAAGAAGTCCGCTCAGACAGTAGAGTTCGGCCGCGATCAAGGCGCCGAGGTAAGAGCCGACAATCTCGTAAGCCAGCAAATACATGAAGGTACCGGCCAGAATGTATCCGAGCAGCATGAAGAGATTCCAGCCTCCAGGCACAGAGGGTAAGACGAGCGCGAGCGGATTGAAACTCTGAACCATCGGATCGGCAAACAGCGGCCAACCGCAAAACAAATCGGTCGTCCACAACCCGTGGCTGGCGTAAAAGGCAGGCAAACTCTCGATTCGCCCATCTTCAGGAGCTAACCAGCGCTGCCCGAAAATAACCGGCGAGAAATAGAAAACAAAGACCAGCAAGAAAAAGAGGCAGGCCAGGGGCCCGCCTTTGAGTTTTGAGAGGCTGGCCGATCGATTCATCGAATTTCGAGAGAGACACAGGTAGAGCGTCACGGCACTCGAGCAATTATATAGGATAAAGCTTCTCACCCGAGTTGTGACAAGCGAGGAGGGCCCAGTGCCCGGCCATAAGGTGCACCCGGAACCGGCAAGAAAAAAATATTTTTGAAAATCTGAAAACGATCTTTCGCCAGGCACCATGCGCGATACTAGCCACCATGACCCCAAATTTGATACCATATTTTGCATGATAGGGCTTTCATGATCGCCGTCTATGTCCTATACTGACAGCGTCCGGGCAGATCACTTTCTCAGGGACTTATCAAGATCCAACTAGATCGGCAGTGAGAATTGGGGCGCTTGATCCAAAAATTCGACGGCGGATGTTTCACGGATCCGGCCAACATCAAACAAGCAGCAGAGCTGGTCGTAGCCGCTGCCAGAGACGGTTACGAAGTGACATCAGTCGTGTCAGCCAGCCGCCAGACCTCACGGGAATGGCTGAAGTTGGCACGCGGTCTCAACGATCAACCGAACATCCGCGAATTGAATAATCTGCTCGCAGCCAACGAACAATTTGCCACCACTCTCTTATCGCTGGCGATTGAATCGCTGGGCTTCTCGGCCCGTTCGTTGCCCAGTTCGGCAGTCACCAGGCAGGGTATGCTCAAAGATCGCCTGGAAGATCTCAACACAGAGCCGTTAGAAATGTGTCTGGCTCGTGGCGAGATTGCCGTGATCGGAGGCAGCTCGCTAATCGCCGACTGGCAATCTTGTCAAGATTCACTTAAAGACGACTCAGACTTACTGGCAGTAGCTCTGGCATCAGCTCTCGATGCTGAACGCTGCGAATATTTC
>CAJCHQ010000777.1 GCA_903970295.1 Bryobacterales bacterium | reverse complement strand
TTTTGATCGGCAACGAGCCTACAATACTGCGTTGCTGCCACTTTTGTGATCGCGTACGTGCTGTTCGGAGCCACGATTTCGTCTTCTTGCGGCGGATGATTTTTGAAGCCATATTCCGATGAAGAGCCTGTATTGACAAAGGCCTCGAAGCCTACTCTGGCGCAAGATTCGATCAAATTGATCGTTGCAGTCAAATTTGTCTGAATCATTTGCTGCGCGTCAGTCTGCCATGAATAGGCACCGTGAGCGGCAAGATGGAAAACCCAATCAGCCTTTATCGACTGCAAAACTTGAAAGCTATCCTCGGCTTCCAGCAGATCGATCACATGCGTTTGTACCTGTCCACGCACTTCTTGCAAACGATCGCCCTTGTAGCCAGGTCTGAGTAGAACGTGTACTTCATGACCTTCACGCAATAATCTGCGGAGCAAATTTGCACCGACGAATCCGGTGGCACCAGTGATAATGCAGCGCTTCATTTGACGATTGAGTTTCGCGCATGCGGTTCGGATTTTATCTTCATCTCGGTATCAGCTTCGCTATCGCTTTCGCCCGCATCGCCGCTCACCAGACTGCTTTTCAGTTGCAGAACCGTGGCCGCATCATCTGCATAAATAGTACACCAGTCCGGATTTTTGGATAGCTTCTTGATGATATCCATTTTCGTCGGAAAAATGATCAGCTTGACCCGGTAAGCATCGATTACTTCCTGCCAACCTGGCTTCAGTCCTCTAAGAACGTCGTAGTCATGCACGATTTTGGTGCCATACATGTCATAGCGCGTGTCGATGAAAACTTTCGGATTCGAAGGCGAATGCCAGATCAGAACATCACCGAATTGCGCGTCATTGAATATGCGTCCAGCGCTATCGTGCTTGCTCAAATACTCGATCGCCTTGATTGGGGGTGTGAAGACAGCGGACGATTGTGGCAGCTCCGGCGTGATAATTCGCAACGAACAGGTGAGGGTGCCAAGCACAGCCAGAGCCAATATCGCAAAAGTCCATTTGATTTGATTGGGATTGTAGATCCAGCCCAGAGAAGAAGAGCTCGAACCTGTTGCTACAAGCGCCTCGTTCGCTATCGTTTTCCGGCTCGCGGTTCGATGGAACATGATGGCGAATTCAGCCAGCAGCGCCAGCACCGACCACGGTATCAGTCGCAGATGGTGAAATGCCTCGTAGGAAACGGCAGCAATGACCACCGCACTAGTTATAGTTGCAGCCAAAAACCCCTTGGCGTCACGGCTTTTGCGTCCACGGACAGCACTTTTAAAAAGTTTGACCAGAGCAAGCAAAAAGAGAACAATGAAAGGAAGAAATGTGCGATCCGACCACATCACCGGGTGCAGTTCAGTGATCATTTCGTTGAATGGCGCGAAGAACAGCTGAGGAATGTAAAGCCAGAGCTTGATTCCGTAGGGATTAATGAAAGTGGCCATAATCGATGCCAGCAAAGTCAAGCAAGCGGTCAGATCAAATACTCTTCGCCGCCTGACGACAACCGCCGCTAGAACCGATCCAAGCACGTAGAAGAGGAGCACGAATAAGCCGCTGATAAAGCCCGTATGGAAATTACACCACGGCACAATCAAAAAGGCACTGCGTCCGAGAAATCGCCAATCTATAATTTCAGCGGCAGAAGATTTCTCCTGGGCGCTCTCTAAGCCAGAATAGTTAGCCTGCCGGTTCAACATTTCAGCTTCAGTAGAAGCACCGCTTTCAATACCAGAATCAGCCAAGAGAACTTGTCCGTGCGCTGCCGACTGTTCGGACACAGAACGATTTTCGCGGTTCCCGCCGATTGACACGGGACTGCGCTCGATTGGCTGATCGAAATTCAAATATGATTCGAGCCGCATCCGACGTTTAGCCAGGTTATAGAGCCAAGCAGAAGCGAATAGAAAAGAAAAGATTTCAGGCCGGACCAAAAATCTAAAACTGGAAGCAAGTAGACTGCATATGACCAGGCCAAAAGCGGCAAACATCGGCACTCGTCCGTGTTTGAGTAATTTCAAGGGCAGAATGACGAAGGCACCGGAAACCAGCATCGAAACCAGGACCAGAACGGCTTGCAGCTTGCCCACCCCGCAAGCGAGATATAAAACAATTTCAGATAACCATTGATACAAAACAAATGGTAATCCGGGCTGCAACGCGAATGTGTAAGAGAAGGGGTCTGTACTAGGCAGACAGTGCTTGCGCACGATGTAGCGCCCGGTAGCCAAAAGCCAGCAGCTGTCGGGATCATGCAAAGCTGCACCGGCAACCCAGACACCAGTTGCAAAAACGATCAACAGCATCGCAATCAGCGCTGGCTTGCCAAGAAATCCAGCCAGAACTTCGGTTAAGGCTATCTGCTCGGGTTGGCTCTCGCTGACTGGATTTACTCCCACTCGATTGTAGCTGGCGGTTTCGTGGTTATGTCATAAACGACACGGTTGACTCCGTGCACTTCATTCACTATGCGCGATGAAATAGTCTCCAGCAAGTCATAAGGCAAACGCGCCCAATCAGCCGTCATGCCGTCTTCGCTGGTGATGGCACGGATGACAATGCAATCTTGATAGGTGCGTTGATCGCCCATCACACCCACAGACTTGGTGGGTAAGAGCACACCGAAAATTTGCCAGACCTGTTTATACAAACCATGCGCTTTGATTTCTTCGCGAATGATCCAATCTGCATCGCGCAAAACTTTCAAACGTTCTTTGGTCACTTCACCCAGGACTCTGACTGCCAGCCCTGGACCCGGAAACGGATGCCTCTGCCGAATACCATCAGGCACGCCCAGCTCTAGTGCCACCTTGCGCACTTCGTCTTTGAATAGTTTGGCAAACGGTTCGACCAGTTTGAATTGCAGGTCCTTCGGCAAACCACCGACATTATGATGAGACTTAATCTTAGTAGCCACCCGCTCACCGGTTTTAGGATCGACCCGAGTACCGGCAGACTCGATTACGTCAGGATAAAGCGTGCCTTGGGCGAGAAAGTCGAAGGGACCAAGTTTTTTCGACTCTTCTTCGAAGACGCGAATAAATTCACCGCCTATCGCTTTGCGCTTATCTTCAGGGTCGATTACACCGGCCAATTTGCCGATGAATCGATCGCGCGCCTTGACGAAATGAACGTTGATTTTGAAGTCGCGCTCGAACGTCTCCACTAGCCATTCGGGCTCGTTTTTGCGCATGAAGCCCTGATCGATAAACATACAGGTCAATTGTTCACCGATTGCTTTATGCAAAAGAAACGCCAGAGTCGAACTATCGACACCGCCAGATAAGGCGAGCAGGACGCGCTTGCCTCCGACACGCTCTCTGACATCGGCGATTGCTTGGTCGATGAATTTATCCATCGTCCAGCTGCCGGTACAGCCGCAGATATCGCGCACGAAATTTTTTAGAATCTGTTGCCCGCCCTTGGTATGCACCACTTCAGGATGGAATTGCACACCATAAAAATCGAGCAGTTCATTAGCGATGGCAGCAACTGGAGTAGCCTTGGTGCGACCGATCACACGAAAACCTTCGGGTAAGTCGACGACACTGTCACCATGACTCATCCAACACTCGATTTCGGGATCCAAGCCGACAAAAAGCGGTTGGTGATGGACGACGGTCAAGAGAGCGCGACCATACTCTCTGATTTCGGCCGCCTCGACCTTTCCCTTGAGATTGTGAGCCATGATCTGCATGCCGTAGCAAATGCCCAAGACCGGCACACCCAATTTCCACAATTCCAGATCGCAGGTATAGGCATGGGGATCGTAAACGCTGTTAGGACCGCCCGAGAGGATGATGCCTTTAGGGTTCAAGCGTTTCAGCTCGGCTGCTGGAATCGAGCAGGGTAAAAGCTCAGAATAGGTATTGAATTCCCGCACCCGCCTGGCAATCAGCTGCGAGTATTGGGCACCGAAGTCCAGAATAGCGATGCTGTCCTGAAGGGCGTTGTCGGGCAATCGCTCCACAGTCGTTTTTTGCAAATCGGTTGATGAAGAAGTCAATCACGCCTCCTGCCTGTGGCTAATCTGAGGCGGTCGGTTGGTTAAATTCCCGACCGGCTTTGCCATATTATATGCATTGTTCGCAGGCACATTTGACTTATATAGAGGAACCGATGCAGAAGTTAAGGCGATGTAGAATAAGAAGTTAGCGAATCGGGCATATTTCTGGCGGCCGTCATACTTACTACCTGGACTCTGCAAAGATAGTTTTCAACTGGATGCACAATGACTAATTCAGCCGGAAGGCGGCAAACCGCGATAATCATCGGCGCGGGTCCGGCGGGCCTGACTGCAGCCTACGAGCTTTTAAAGAATACTCAAATCAAGCCGATCGTGCTCGAGTGCACCGACTATTTGGGCGGTTTGGCGCGTACAGTCAATTACAAAGGCAATCGCATGGACATTGGCGGCCACCGCTTCTTCTCCAAATCGGATCGCGTCATGGATTGGTGGCTGGAGATGATGCCCATGCAGTCGAGTGCGGAGGGTGAGCAATTGATCACCTACCGGAAAGCGACAACGTCGGTAAAACCCAGGGCTGAAGCTCCCGATCCAGATAAGACGGATCTGGTCATGCTCGTGCGCAATCGCAAATCGCGCATTTATTTCATGCGCAAATTCTTCGAATATCCAGTCAGCCTCAGTGTCGAAACCCTCAAAAATCTGGGCTTGATGAGGACGATGAAGGTAGGCTTCAGCTATATCAAATCCAGCCTGCTACCAATCAAGCCAGAGAACACGCTGGCTGAATTCTTCACAAATCGTTTCGGCAAAGAACTGTATCTGACCTTTTTTAAATCCTATACGGAAAAAGTTTGGGGAGTTCCCTGCAACAAAATCAGTGCCGCCTGGGGAGCGCAACGAATCAAGGGACTATCCCTGTGGAAAGCACTCTACCACTTCGTTACGCGCACTTTTGCATCATCGTCCGACGTCAGCCAGAAGGGGACCGAGACATCATTAATCGAGCGCTTTCTCTATCCCAAGCTTGGTCCCGGGCAGATGTGGGAATATGTGGCCAGTCGCATCACGGAGATGGGCGGCGAAATCATTCTGGATTCATCCGTTTGCGGTATCGAAGTTGATGGCCACATGGTGACTGCTGTCGAAGCGCTCAACACAAAGACTGGCGAAAAAAAACTCTGGCCTGGCGATTACCTATTTTCAACGATGCCAATGCGAGATCTGGTCAGGGCTTTGCGTACTCCAGTGCCTGCCGACGTGAAAGAAATTAGCGAAGGTCTCGTCTATCGCGATTTCATCACGGTCGGATTGCTCGTCGATCAACTGACGATTACGGAAAAAAACGATGCCAGTCGGCGGCTAATTGCCGACAATTGGATTTACATTCAAGAGCCTGACGTCAAGCTCGGCCGCCTGCAAATTTTCAATAATTGGAGCCCTTACCTGGTTGCCGACAGTTCCAAAGTTTGGCTGGGATTGGAATATTTCTGCGACGACACAGATGAAATGTGGACCTGGGATGATGCCCAAATGGCAAAATTCGCCGGCGAAGAGCTGGAAAAGATTGGCATCATCAAAGCCAGTGATATACGCGACGCCACAGTCATCCACATGCCTAAGACTTACCCTGGCTATTTCGGCACCTACGACCGTTTTGACGATCTGAGAAAGTGGCTCGACCGCTTCGAGAATTTATTTCTCGTCGGCCGCAACGGCATGCATAAATACAACAATCAAGATCATTCAATGCTGACTGCGATGGTGGCGGTCGAAAACATCGCCAACGGCAATAAATCCAAAGATAATCTCTGGGCGATCAACACCGAGACCGATTATCACGAAGAAAAAACTGAAGCCAAAGTCTAGCCAGGTCTCGAAAAGCCTCGCATGAAAAGCGTTTCAGCTAGATTCGCTTACGCGTTTTTGAGTATTTACCGGATTGGCCTACATCCCTATACTGAAAGTGTTGGTATTGATTTAAATCGAGCAAAACTTCCTCTGAGATCTCGGATTGACCGGGCGGCATTCTCGGCGGTGGCTTTGTCTCACACAGGGGGGTGAGGGCATGACTCAAATGCTCATTTCGTTGCTGTCTTTATACGTTCTGGCAGTCGTCATATACTGCTGTCTTTTCGCCTTGAGTTCTCGTGGTTGAACTTGCTAGAAGGGCCATGATGTCCGCTTGTAGTGAGGCACGTAACTGGAAGTCTGAGGCCCAATTTTTTCACTGCGAGTGAAGACGGAAGCGATTGTGCGAGCCCGACTGGCAGTGGGCCCATGCGGTAAGTGTAAGCGGTAAAACTAACCCACGCCCGGGTTGGTCGATTGTTCGGCACGATACAACCAATTCTTCGCTTGAGCATATATACTAAAAAAAGACTGAATTTTAGAGCGTGGCATTTTGACAGGGGGGCGTCTCATGATTAATCGGTTCATCAATGACGAATCAGGGCAGGGCATAACCGAATATGGTGCCATCCTGGCGTTCGTCGCCATTCTCGTTGCACTGGTTTTCTCGATTACTCAAGGTGCCCTGAGAGGCGCCATCTGCGCCGCATTCAGTTCCGTTGTTCGGCAGTTGAACAATCTCTCGGCTGGCGCCGCCAACGCTGGTTCATAGCGCTGAAACACTTACCAATTTATTAGAGCTCTGGATCTAATGCCAGAGCTCTAATTGATTAGAGTTGTTTGATGGCATCGTTCAAACCTCCATGCACATTCATGCCTCTCGTCTTCAGTGATGATCTGCGCATAGCCTGCGAATATTGCGAATTGTTATTTGCTGCGCATTCCTCATAATCGTTGAACTCAAATTCACCTCATTCACCTGAGCCGGAAGCGGACATTGGGTCGGCTCTGGCTCTGGAAGGTTCTGGTCAGCAAAAATGTCAACTACAGAAATCTATAAATTCGCTTCGCCGCGAAAACGCATCACGCACAATCTCGTTCTCGTCGCTACTCCTTTCGTCATCCTACCGTTAATCTGGTTCGATTCGTCTGCGATTGCGGCATTGACGGCGGCTCCTGTTTGGCAAGGATACAGTTTGAACACGTTCTCACAGAGCATTCTTACAACGCTTTCGAATGATGGTTTCGCGCAATTCACCCTAGCCGCTCGCAATGCCTTTTCTGAAAATCAAGAGCACCAGCAAATTGCGGCGGCTGTACCATTTAACTCATCGAATGGATTGATAGGGGCCGGTGTAGATCCCGCTTACGGTCAATGCAATGAGGTAGGTCCCAGCCAAGATTTTGCCTATAACAGAAGCCGAGACCTGGTTGGAGTGGCAACCTTTCTGGCATTCTTGGCTATGCTTGGCATTCGAATTTGGCAGGCTGTCCAGGAAAAAGCAATCCGCAGGCATCCACTCAGGAAAGCGCTTAATTCGGCATTCGTCGTCGGCGCAGTGCCCGCAATAATTTACGAAGTTGGCAACTTCATAATCACCAATGGCAGCAAGAGCCTTTGACTTTAGCGGAGGTGATGCTTTGTACAAATTAGACCATGCGCTCGAATGCCGCCTTAAACTTGCCAATCACTATCTGCCCAGAACCTGGCTCAGTGTAGCAATGACAGTGCCAGCATTGCTCATCGCACCATCTTATCAATCCTCTCCGGCGTTTCATTTGGCTATGTGTTTGGCCTGGGCAAGTTGGATCGCTTGCACTTATAAATTGGAATCAGCCGCGCGCAGACTTCAACCAGAATTGGAGGTATTACCGCGACGAACATGGTTGATCAGCGCTTGCCTGGGAAGCCATCCTCTCAATTATTTTCTTGTAGCTTGCACTTTAGCGCTGCATACATTTGGGCAAACAGCAATTTCTTTAATGATATTGCCAGCGGTACCACTAGTAATTGTTATGTCAGCCAGTTGGTATCTAATTATTTTTGGCAACTTGCGACAGTTCATCAACGAGCGTCTGCCCGGCGATCAAGCGATACCGGAGTTTGCAGAACAAGGCATTGCGCTCGGGTTGGCGCTTCCAGGCGCGCTGCAATTATCGTGCTTGGCCCTCTCGCATGAGCCGGACTGGATTATGCGCAGCTGGATTCCGATCGGCATCCTGGTCGCAATCGCTTGCCTGAGCACATTCAAAAATAAATTAGCCATGGCGCTCGCTTTGCAAGACGAAGCATTGGCACAAGAAGCATTCGACCGGGAAGTCTCAGAAGACGAAGTATTGAGAGACGAAGCATTGGCAAACGAAGTATTGGGAAACTTTTCGGTCAAAAAGGCGACATCCGCCGTCATCTCAACCTAGCTCGATCTGCGCTGTATTTCTGTCGCTTGAAGACGCAAAGCTGTGGCTTTCTGCACCAAACCCAGTCGGTCATTCAACATGGCGCATTTATTCAACCAATTAGACGTGCGCACATCGGCCGGTCCAAACAACTCGAATGCGATCGCAACCGCGCGTTCGATTAACGGTGCGGCATCCTCGAGGCGCTCTCTCGCTGTGTAGAATCTGGCCAACTTTTCCAGACTATCCATTAAAGCCGCCTGATGTTCACCCAAACCATTGATTTGCTTTTCGATCGCGCTTTGATACGCAAATTCGGCTTCGATAAACAAGCCTTGGGCGGCACACAGATCTCCCAGAATTTGCAAGCTTGCCGGCACGAGCGGATGATAGCTCCAGAGCGATTCTTCGTCCAAGACGAGAGCGTGGCGCAATAGTACTTCCGCTTCCACATATCTTTCTTGCCTAAAATAAACCATCGCCAGCGAAATCAGACGGCCGGATAGACCAAGATTCAGATCGCTGTGCAAAATATCATTAGCTTTAGCAAAGTAGGTTTGAGCCTCACCGTGCTTGTTTTCATGCACGCAAATCACTGACAGACCGAGTAGGCAAAGCCCAGTTGCGTAACTCTCGGTGCCTAAATTAGTTTGGTAAATTTTCAGGGAACGCAGTATGCACTTCTCAGATTTTGCATAGTCTCCGCGAGCATTGTACAGTCCGGCCAGAAAGTTCAGTCGCGTCGCTACTTCATTATGATCAGGTCCATACAGTGTTTCAGCCAGCGTCAACGCATCGAGATAGACGTCTTCAGCGAGATCGAACTTCTCTTGAATCCGATAAAGCACAGCAAGTCGATGAAGACTGCGCAACAGATCCTCTTTGGAGTGCCCCGGTAATTGCCGCTTTAATCGCAGCACTCGCCGGTAGAAGCTTTCTGCCTCATCGTATCGACTGAGAGCATGAGAGATTTCAGCTACGGCATCTAAATTTCGAATCAGCTCAGGATGATCCAAACCAAGTTCGTGCTCTTGCTTAGCAAGAACTTGCATGGCAGTTTGCAACTTAGGCGTGCTGTACATGAGTTTAGGAAAAGTCTGTCAGGCGAGACAGGACCTTCACTATTATGACAGATGTCCGATTCACCGCAGAGCGGCGATTGATCGAACTCGCAAGGCCCAATTTTACTCAAATTTAGCGACTGCCATGTTCGGTTATGCAATCAACCAACGCTTTGGTCAAGCCGCCCCCTCGCAGCAAATCTGGGAAGGTTTTGCTGGATACCATGTCAAATGCCGCACCTTCGCTGACCAATTGCTGGTCCATCTCTCTGACAAAGTAGATGCCTTTAGGGTCGGAGCCAACTTGTAGGAAAGTCATTTTCATGTCGCCCGGATGAACGTTTTTCGTGGCATCAATGATTACATCGCGAAGTCCGTGCGGATCGGTGGGCAATCCGTCTGTAATGACTGCGATCAAAAGCGGCTTGATTTTAGTGTGAGCGCCCTCACGCCGTTGAAAATAATCAGTGAAAACTCGATCAACCGCACCCGATTCGTTGGTAAAACCGCCAGGAGAGTAAGAGGTGAAGATGCGCGGAATGTCGCTCATACTGACTTTCGTAAATACATGACTGCCAGTCGAAAAGAGCACGACGCTTAATCCATCCGGCAACAGTCCCGATGTCGCTCGACTCAAGTTCATAGTTTGCTGTTGGCACCATTCCCAGCGACTCAAACCGCCGGGGCAATCTCTTTCTTTCATAGATGAGGATTTGTCGATCATCAAAATGATGTCGTGATGGGCAAGCAACTGCAAATCATTTTGCGTAACGCCTAAAACCGGTGCCGACTGAATTCGAACGGCAGTTCGTTGCCGGGAAAACTCGGGTTCAGCTTTTGCGTTCATCGCGGTCGATTGAGAATACGACGCCGGCGATTGAGAATACGAAGGCGGTGTGTCCGATGCTGGGGACATCGAGGATGCAGGACTGGGCGTCTCCTGCGCATCGTTTATTCCTCTTAAAGACAATCCACTTCCAGGACTGGCGCCAGGAGGTAGCGACTCCGAGCCCACCGCCTCGGTCGAGCTAGGGTTTGAGCCTGTCACCGCATCCGTCCTCTTCAAGCGCTGAGCCTGCGCTTGCGACACGCAGCCCAGCAGCGCGACAAGCATCAGCACAAGGAACGATTTCTGCATTCGGCACCAATAGAATCTTTTAAAACAGACGCCTGCCACCCATTACTGTTCCGTTGTCAGGCGAGACGCCACCGACGAGGCGCTTAAAGCAGGATTAGGGAGGTTCGGGGCCGCGGGGCGTCTCGGGCATATAGTGTTCAGGACGGGAGGAAAATCCTCAATTATCACCCGACTGGTCAAAACTTCAGCTAAAACATCCGGGTGAAAAACATGAATTTTGCACCCGACTCAAAAAATCTGCACCCGGAATGTCGACTGGATCTCAAGGAGAAACAATGCCTAAAACCGCAAGCAACTTGACTCATGCTGGAACAGAGCAAGTTGATTGGGATCCAGTTAATTGGTTCGCAGCCACTTGGCGAGCGAATCTCCCCCTGGCAAAAGCAACACCGCGTCAATTTGACCAGAAGGCAGCAAAGACCAACTTTGCCTCACTGGTTGTCGACTGGCATAAGGCTCCTTGTCAATTGGCCCTCAATTTAGACGAAGCATTGTTTTGGTTCTCGTCGTGCTTCGGAAAGGGCTTGGGCGATTGTTCGATGCTGGAAGAGCTCAATGCAGCCGCGGCCGACGGTGGCGGCAAAATACCTCTGGAGACGATGAAAAAGCTGCTCAGAAAAACTCGTTTCGAAACAGCGCGGGCTCATGGTTTGGTGCCGATCCAGGTACTCGACACATTGATGAGTCAAACAGATTTGGTGCAATTACTTTGCGATTCAACGACGATGCCCAGCGTCCAGGTTCAATACAGGCGACGAATCTTGCC